>DASXYR010000409.1:0-9451 GCA_036502385.1 Gemmatimonadaceae bacterium | reverse complement strand
AGGAGCACGAAGACGACGCCGACGATCCGCGCTTCAGGGATCTCTGCTCGCGTCACATCCCCCACATGCGCGAGCACCAGCGGATGCTGCAGGAATATCAATCGCAGTTTGACGGCGACACGGGACTACGCAGGAAGGTCGTCGACTCGGCGGTTGGCATTGGTCGTGACCTCGCCGATGCCGCCCGCGAAAGTGATTTCCTCCGACTTGTGCACGATATCGTCATGGCCCGGCAATCCGAGGACATGTTCAAGACGTTCCGCGAGGCCGGCAAGATGCTCGGCAATCGGACGCTGCACGAAATCGGCGATATCGGTGAGCGACAGCATGATTCCTACGTAAAGGAAGCGAACCGCCTCGTTCAGCACATGTTCGTGGAGCACGTGCAGGGCGTCGCTGGAACTAGTCGCTCGGCAAGAGAAGCCCGGCTCGACGCAAACGAATAACGTAGCTCCGGAGACAGATGGGATACGCTGCGCGATGATCGCTTCGTTCTGTAGCCAATCCAATTTTCTCCGACGCGCGTGCCTGGATGGGTGCGCTCTCAGTTGTTGTGGTTGGCGCCTGCAACCACCACATCACGCTGCAGGAAATTCCAGCGGACCAGATCGAAACCACGCTGTTCCTGGTCGTCCTTCTGAAGCGGGCGTGTTTCACGCGCAGTCGTGCTGACATCGTGGGTTTGCAGCGCTAACTTCCGGGTATGACCGACGTCGTATCTCTCGCAGCGGAGCTTCTCGCGATCCAATCGACCACCGGGTCCGAAGCGGCGGTCGTCGACTTCGTGTCGCGGTGGCTGGTTGCGCGCGGCTGGAACGTGACGCTCCAGGAAGTGAGTCGCGGGCGGGCCAACGTCTGGGGCTCGCGATCGAGTACGGACGGAGGCGTCACTTTCTCGACTCACCTCGACACGGTCCCACCTTTCGTTCCGCCGCGTCTCGAGGGGACGCGGCTGTTCGGTCGCGGCTCGTCTGACGCGAAGGGCATCGCCGCCTCGATGATGGTCGCGGCCGATCGGCTTGTGACGGCCGGCGAGAAGCGCGTCGACGTCTTGTTCGTGGTGGGAGAAGAGAAGGGATCCGATGGCGCTCGGGCGGCGAACACTCTTCGCGCCCGCAGTCGATACCTGATCAACGGTGAGCCGACCGAGAGTAAGCTCGCGAGTGGCGCCAAGGGATCCCTTCGGGCGGTCCTTCGCACACGCGGGCGCGAGGCGCACTCGGCATATCCGCAGCTGGGAAAATCGGCGATAGAGCCGCTGATCGAGCTTCTGCCAACGCTCCGCAAGCTTCCACTTCCCTCCGATCCGGTGCTCGGAGAGACGACGGTCAATATTGGAACAATCAAAGGCGGGACTGAGGCGAACATCATTCCAGCGCACGCTGAGGCCGAGATCATGTTCCGTCTCGTGAGCGACGTGGCGCCAATCAAGAAGATGATTAACGACTGGGCGAAGGGACACGCCGATGTTGAGTTCGGCTCCCACATTCCCGCGCAGAAGTTTGCCACCGTACCCGGGTTCGAGACTGGACCCGTGGCCTATACCTCAGACATCCCCCTTCTCTCGAATTGGGGCGAGCCGTTTCTGTTCGGCCCGGGTTCCATTCACGTCGCGCACACCCCTGATGAGTACATAGACGTCGAAGAGCTGAGAGCCAGCGTCGACAGCTATGAGCGGCTCGCGCGAACTCTTCTCTCCAGATGAAAACGTTCGCCCTTCCGAGAAAACGCAAAGCCAGGTGGCCGGTGGCCGTTCTGGGCGCGACGGGAGCCGTCGGCCAGATGTTCGTCCGTCTTCTTGCCGATCATCCGTGGTTCGAGCTCAGAGAGCTCGCGGCGTCGGAGAGATCGGCGGGAAAGAAGTACGGCGATGTGACGCGCTGGCTCGAGGGCGCTTCGCCTCCGGACTCCGTCATGTCGCGCCGAGTGATTGCCTGCGATCCAGGCGTCGTCACTGCGCCGATCGTATTCTCAGCGCTCGACGCCACGGTTGCCGGAGAAGTCGAGGCGGCTTTTGCCCGGGCAGGGAAATTCGTGCTGAGCAACGCCAAGAATTTTCGCATGGAGCCCGACGTCCCCCTCGTCATTCCCGAAGTGAACGGTGATCATCTTGCGCTGATCGACGGGCAACGCAGGAAGCGCGGCTGGAGCGGCGCGATCGTCACCAACGCAAACTGCTCTGCGACAGTCGCGGTCGTTGCACTCGCGCCGCTGCACCAGAAATTCGGCATCAAGCAGCTCTTCCTCTCCACGATGCAAGCGGTCTCCGGCGCCGGATATCCCGGCGTCCCGTCCCTCGATATCCTGGGCAACGTCGTTCCGTACATCGCCGACGAAGAGCCGAAGCTCGAGCGTGAGATGCTGAAGCTGCTCGGAACGTACGCGGACGACGAGATCATCGACGCTACGTTCAAGGTGAGCGCGCACACAAATCGAGTCCCGGTCGAGCACGGCCACACGATTTGCATGACAATCGGGTTCGAGGACAAGCCGACGCCCGAAGCGGCTATCCAGACAATGCGTGAGTGGAAGGGATTTCCTGCGACCGAAGGCCTTCCAACGAGGCCCGAACATCCGCTCGTCGTCACCGAGGCTCCCGACCGTCCGCAGCCAAAGCGGGATGTGTCAGCGGGAGGTGGCATGACGGTCACGGTCGGTCGTGTGCGTCGCGATGCTGTGCTCGACCTCCGGATGGTCGCGCTCGGCCACAACACGGTCCGCGGCGCGGCCGGCGGCTCAGTTCTGAACGCGGAGCTGCTCGCCGTCAACGGCGCGCTCGACAGCGCGTGATCGTCGTAAAATTCGGCGGCACATCCGTCGGCGACGCGGAGGCGATCGGGCGGTCTGCGGCGATCGTGAAAGGTCGTCTCTCGCGACAGCCGGCGGTGATCGTCTCGGCTCTCGGGGGCGCCACGAATTCTCTTCTTGCCATCGGCGAGCAGTCTGCCAAGGGACACCTCATTGGCGCGTTGCGGGGCGTCGAGACGCTGAGGGACCGGCACTTTCAGCAGTGCGAGAGACTTCTCGGCACCTCCGAGGTGGCGAGTGACGTCGCGTCCGAGATGAGCGCGACATTCGACGAGCTCGCGAGTCTCGCCGAGGCGCTCTCGGTGCTCGGACACGCGACGCCGCGCAGCTTCGACGCAATCGCCGCATTTGGGGAACAGCTCTCGTCGCATCTCGTCGCCGCCTATTTCAAGCTCAACGGAATTCCCGCCGAACACGTCGACGCGCGCGATGTGTTCACGACCGATGCGAATTTCATGACCGCCGAGCCACAGACGGAAGCGATCGCGGAGAACGCCCGCGAGATCGTGCAGCCGCTCATTCAGGACGGGAAAGTGCCGGTGATGGGCGGCTTCATCGGGCGCACAGCAGGCGGAATTACCACGACACTCGGACGGGGTGGATCGGACTACAGCGCGTCGCTGCTCGGCGCAGCTCTGCACGCTGACGCGATTGAGATCTGGACCGATGTGGATGGTATGCTGACCGCCGATCCTCGCGTTGTGAAAGGATCGCGGCTGATCGAGCAGATCCGATTCGACGAAGCGTCCGAGCTCGCCTCGTTCGGAGCGAAAGTCCTACACCCCAACACCATCGCTCCCGCGGTGAGGCTGGGAATCCCCGTGTTCATCTACAACTCGCGCAATCCCGGCGGAAAGGGAACGCGCATCACTTTTGACGCGCCGCGGCGAGCGGTGAGCGCGATCGCGGGAAAGGGCGGCGTCACCGTCGTGAAGGTGGCCGCTGCCAAGATGCTGTTCGCCCGCGGCTTTCTGCGCCGCGTCTTCGAGATCTTCGAACAGAACGGCGTCTCGATCGATGTCGTCGCGACGTCCGAGGTCTCGGTCTCAATGACTGTGGATGATCCATCTGGCCTCGAGTCCCTCGTCGTAGGGTTGTCGCAGCTTGGGGATGTCTCGGTCGAGCGCGATCGCGCGATCGTTGCGGTGGTGGGAGCCGCGATCAGCGAAGACAGCGGCGCCATGGGTCGCGCGATCGGGTCACTGGACGGAATCAAGGTTCACATGATGTCGCTGAGCGCGACGGGGATCAATCTCACGATCATCGTCGACGGTGATCAGCTTAATCCCGCAATGGATCGCCTTCATGGCGCGTTCTTCGGAGAGAGAAAGAAGTGAGCGATGCAGGCAGGAGTATCGCCATCATCGGTGACGGCAAGATGGGTCAGTCGATTCGCGATCTCGCGCAGGCTAGAGGCTGGACGATAGCGGCGTTCATCGGCGAGAAGGAGAGCGCCGGTGGGAGAGGAATCAATGAGGGCGCCCTCAGTGGTGCGCAGGTCGCCGTGGAGTTTACCGAGCCCAAGGCCGCCGTCGCAAACATAATGGCGACCCTTCGCGCCGGGGTGCCAATTGTAGTCGGCACGACGGGTTGGTATCAGGAGCTTACAGAAGTGACAAGAGTCGCGAATGAAAGCGGCGCCGCAATGCTGTGGTCTCCGAACTTCTCGCTCGGCGTCAACGTCCTCCTCGAAGTGGCGCGCTATGCGGGAACGCTGATGCGGCAGCTGGGTGACTTCGACGCACACATAGTCGAGACGCACCACGCTGCCAAGAAAGACGCGCCTTCGGGAACGGCTTTAGCACTCGGGAAAGCCGCCAGCGATGGGCTCGACCGTCCAATTCCCATCACGAGCGTCAGAACGGGCTCGGTGCCGGGAACCCACGAGCTGATTTTCGATGCGAGGTTCGAGCAGCTGTCGCTCACCCATCTGGCACGCGATCGGCGAGTCTTTGCCGAAGGCGCACTGACCGCAGCGGGCTGGCTGATCGGCAAGAGAGGTGTCTTCACGATGCGCGACGTCCTCAGTCTTCCTCCGCGCAAGGTGTGAGTGAGCAACGTGGTGTGAAACCCCCGGATTCCTGACTCGTAAAGGAGGCATGCCAATGATTAGCGCCCGAATCCTTCTTTCGCTCGCCATCGCGAGCGCCATCGCGGTTGCATGCCGGCGTGCAGGTGACTCCGATCCATTGCCGGCGAGCTTGCCTGGTTCGTATGTGTACGCCGCCAAGGGGACCACTCTCAAGAAGCCATGGGAGTTCGCGGCCCGGCTCGATCTCCGTGGCGACAAGACCTACACCTTCACCCTCGACAAAACGGTGGAAGGAAAGAAGGACCCACCTGAGAGCAGCGTCGGCACTTATGTCGTATCCGGCGGTCATGTTCTCATGAGCGACCCAGGTGGCGGCGCAGGGTCCAAGGATGTCCATAATCTCCTCATCAAAGCGGATTCGCTGATCCCGGAAGTCGGTTGGACCGCAGAGCTCTTCCTGAAAGGTGTGGGGGCTCCGAACATCGTGTTTGTCAGGAAGGTCGGCGGCTAGCGAGACTCGCTCTTCGCGGCAATGGCCGCGTAGATTTACAGAATGAAATCAGAGCGCCTCGCAGGGTGCGGAACCGCGCTCGTCACACCATTCACGGTGCAGGGCGGAATCGACGAGCAGTCGCTCCGATCGTTCGTGGATTGGCAGATTGCGAGCGGCGTGCATTTCGTCGTCCCGTGCGGCTCGACCGGCGAAGCCGCGACGATGACCCCGGCGGAACACCGTCGCGTTGTCGAGATCACGGTTGAGCAGACGGCTGGACGGGTGCCCGTCGTGGCGGGCGCGGCATCCAACGATACGAGCAAGGCGATTGCGCTCTCACGCGAGATGGTGGCTGCCGGCGCGACTCATTTGCTCCACGCATCGCCGATGTACAACAAGCCGCCGCAACGCGGGATCGTCGCGCACTTTCGCGCCATCGCCGACGCCGTCAAGATTCCGATCGTCGTTTACAACGTTCCCGGTCGTACCGCGAGTAACATCGAGGCCGCCACTACGCTCGAGCTCGCCGAGCACGAGAACATCGTCGCGGTAAAGGAGGCGTCTGGAAATCTTGCGCAAATCGGCGAGATCATCCGGCACCGTCCGGCGCGCTTTTCGGTTCTATCCGGCGACGATCCGCTCACACTGCAGGTGATGGCCGACGGCGGCGACGGGGTCGTATCCGTCACCTCCAACATCGCCCCGTCATTGGTGACGCAGCTTACCGAGCTCTGCGCCACCGGTGATTACTCAGCGGCGCGCGACATCCACCATCGTCTGGCGGAGTGGACCGTGGCTGCGTTTGTGGAGTCGAATCCGATTCCCGCCAAGGCCGCTCTCGCAATGATGGGGAAGATGGCGAACGTGCTTCGACTGCCCCTTGTACCTCTCGCGGAACGGCTCGAGCCCACCGTGCGCGCAGCGCTCGTGTCGGTGGGAGCGCTTCCTGCGTGACACCTTCCGACACAAAGGGCCTTGAGACGCGTATCGATGCGCTTGCCGCTACTCCAGCCGGGGCTTCGCTATCCGGAGATGCACGCGACGCGGTGGAAACCCTGCTCGATGCTCTCGAGCAGGGAAGCGTAAGGGCTGCCGATAAGGATCCAGCCAGTGGGGAATGGCGTGCCGTTCCCTGGGTGAAACGCGGAATCCTTCTCGGATTTCGAGTCGGCGCGATGGTCGACATGTCACCGCAATCGACCGATGCCGGACTCGGCCTCCATTTCTTCGACAAGGATACGTACCCGCCGCGGGCGTTAACGCTGGGCGATGGCGTCCGCGTCGTCCCCGGCGGCTCGAGCATCAGACGGGGCGCGTACATCGCTCGTGGCGTCGTGTGCATGCCGCCGATGTACGTGAACGTTGGCGCACACGTCGGCGCCGGAACGATGATCGACTCCCATGCGCTCGTCGGATCCTGCGCACAGGTCGGTGAGCGGGTTCACCTCAGCGCCGCGGCCCAGCTGGGTGGAGTGCTCGAACCCGTGAATGCAGCCCCGGTCGTCGTCGAGGACGATGTTGTCGTCGGCGGAAATTGCGGCATCTACGAAGGTACGGTGGTGAAAAAAGGCGCGGTGATTGGCGCGGGAGTCGTTCTCACTCGTGGGACGCCGGTCTACGACCTCGTGCGCGAAACAGTGCACCGCGCTGACGAGGGGCGCGCACTCGTGATTCCCGAGAACGCGGTGGTGGTTCCGGGCGCGCGACACGTGAAAGGCGACTGGGGACAATCACAGGGCATCTCTCTCCAGACTCCCGTGATCGTGAAGTACCGCGACGAGAAAACCGACGCGGCAACCGCGCTGGAATCGTGGCTCCGCTGAGAGTTGCCGGGAGCCTCAAGGTTCCCGGTGACAAATCGATCTCGCACCGGTCGCTGATTCTCGCGTCGCTCGCCGAAGGCGAATCTCGCGTAACGGGGATACTGGACTCGGAGGACGTTCGCTCGACGGCCCGTGTTCTTCGTGCGATGGGCGCTCAGATCCCTGAGCTATCGCAGGATATGCGAGTGCGAGGCGGTGGATTGCGCGGGCTGCAGCCACCGAGGGAAGCTCTCGATTGCGGCAACAGCGGCACGACCACGCGGCTTGTCGCGGGCGTAGTCGCCGGCCATCCATTTTCCGCGCGCTTCGAAGGCGACGCGAGCCTGAGCCGCCGGCCGATGAAGCGTATCGCGGAACCGCTCACCTACATGGGCGCGCGATTCGATTTCGACGGTGGGGACGGTCTCCCGATGACGGTGCACGGCGTCGAGCTTCGGAGCATCGACTGGGATACCAAATCAGCGAGCGCTCAGGTGAAGAGCGCAATCCTTCTCGCCGGGCTGGTCTCGCAGGTAGAGGTTCGCGTCACAGAGACCGGGAAGTCACGGGATCACACCGAGATAATGCTTCGGGCGATGGGAGTCGATGTAGAAAACGATCGAAACCAGGTTTGCCTGAGACCTTCGCGAAAGCTGAATGCGATAGACATCGCGGTGCCGTCCGACCCATCCTCCGCCGCTTTTTTCGTCGCGGCCGCCACGCTCGTTCAGGAGGGCGAGCTCCGGCTCGAGGATGTCTGTCTCAATCCGACGCGAATCGGCTTTCTGGATGCGATCAGAAAAATGGGCGGCAACATAATCGTGGAGAGCCACGTCAGCGCGGCTGGAGAAGCGATCGGGAGCCTGACCATACGACCCGCTGCGCTCGAAAATATCCGCATCACCGAGAATGAAGTTCCTTCGCTCATCGATGAGCTTCCGCTGCTCGCTTGCGTGGCTGCCGCGGCGGGTGTCGATCTCGAGATCAGCGGCGCGGCCGAGCTGCGCGTGAAGGAAAGCGATCGCATCAGCGCGGTCGTACAGAATCTTCGCGCCGTCGGTGTGGGCGCCGAGGAAATGCCGGACGGCCTTCGTGTGCGCGGGGTCGCGACAGCCGCGGCGAGAAGATTTTCAGGCACGGTCGATCCTCGTGGCGATCATCGAATCGCGATGGCGTTCGGCATTCTGTCCGCAGTATCGGGGAACAAGATTGCGATCCTGAATCCGGAAATCGTAGCGGTCTCGTATCCGCGTTTCTGGCAGGACTTGAGGCGCGTCGTCTCATGAGTCGCCGCACCGTCGTCATCGCGATCGACGGGCCGGCGGCATCGGGCAAGTCGTCCACCGCACAGATGGTCGCCGACAAGCTCGGTTTTCTTCACGTCGATTCCGGCTCACTCTATCGCGCTGCAACGGCGGCCATCCTCCGTAAGAACGGTGATCCGTCACGCTGGCTCGAGACGGCCGTCCTCGAGGCTGCAAAGTCCGTCGCGTTGCGAGCTGCCCGCACGTCCTTCTATCCTGTCCTCGACGGACGCGCAGTAGAGGAGGAAATTCGGGGTCCCGAAGTCACTCGCAACGTGTCGCGGGTGGCACAGATGCCGCACGTGCGCGAATGGGTGAACGATCGCGTCCGGGAGGCTGCGGCAGCTACCAACGTCGTGGTGGACGGACGAGACATGGGAACCGTCGTGTTTCCCGATGCCGACCTGAAGATTTTTCTCGTCGCCGATTCGAGGGAGCGCGCGGCCAGACGTCTTCGCCAGCGCGGCACTCCGACCTCGGAACAACTGCTCGATGATGAGACTATACGGATAATGGAACGCGATGCCCGTGATGCAAAGCAGACCGTTCCTGCCGAAGATGCGGTCACCATCGATACGACGGCGCTCACGCAGGCGGAGCAGGTTGCACAGATCGTCGCGCTTGCAGAGGAGCGTTCCGGGTGATCGTGGCCCGCAATTTCCTATACACGGGGTGCATCGACCACCGAGGGACCCTGATGCGCCGTTTCACGGATAGAGCAGGTCTCGATTGGACCGCCTTTGAGTCGACCCGCCCGGGTGGACTGCCGGATCGCAGGGTGAAACCCGTGTCCGTCACTGTCGCCTTCAAATGCGACGACGGAAGCGAAGTCGCGATGGATCTCCCCATGGGAGCGCTCGAAGGGCTCAGCGACGAAGAGCTGATTCTGCTGCTGACGAAAGGGCTCAAGTAGGCGGAAGTCCGCTGGCGTTGACCCAGAGGGTTGGACGGCCTATACTTAAAGGCTTGATTCGAACGGACCCAACCCTTTAACCAGCAACATGATAGACTC
>DASXYR010000408.1:0-2738 GCA_036502385.1 Gemmatimonadaceae bacterium | reverse complement strand
GGAGTCGAGATCACGATTCCGTCGGCGGCATATTGGCCGATTCCCTCGTCGTCGACGAAGACGTTCAGGCGCACGACCCGAGCGAAGCCGCCCTTGTGCAGCACGAAATCGTTGAGAGCTCGCCACTGCTTGCGCACCTGGCCGGCCTGGTCGATCGCCCGCGCGGACAACGCCATACGCGGCTGGGCGACGTAATCTCCGCTCGCCAGGTTTCTGAGCGCCGCCTCGAAATCCTCGCTCTGGCAGCTGGTGAGAAAACCAAGCCGGCCGAGGTTCACGCCAAGAATGGGAATCTCCTTTCCGTCGAGAAAGCGCGCGCCGCGGAGCAGAGTTCCATCTCCGCCGAGCGTGACGAGAGCATCCAGCTCCGCAGGGTTCTCGAGCCGGCCGCCCTTGTCCGCTACCTCATGAAGTCCCTGCTCGAGGAACGGCTCAATCGTGAGCTCGGGCGCAAGCCGAAAGAGCGTCGCCATGATCTGCGGCAGCTCATCGTAGCCCTGATGTCCGATGACACCGAGCCGCATCAGACGGCGCGGAGGTGGGTGCCCCGCACGCTCTCCAATCCGAACGCGGAGCTCGCGCGCTGAGCGATTCCGCGAGCATCCAGGCCGAGCGCAGCCAGCTGCTTTGCGCGGGGCGCCTGGTCGATGAAATCGTCCGGAACTCCGTGAGCGACAACCTTGATCGCTGGATCGATCTCCCCGATCACAGCCGCCATGTGCGCGCCGAAGCCGTTGACAACCGTCCCCTCCTCGACGACCAGAATATTACGGTGATCGCGTACAACTTCGCGCAGTGTGTGCTCGTCGTGCGGCTTCAGGTAGCGGCAGTTCACGACCGATACGCTGGCCCCCGTGTCCGCGAGTATTTCCGCTGCTGCAAGAGCCGGTAGAACCATCGTACCGACCGCGAGGATGGCGACGGCCTTCTCTGCATCCCTTCCCGCGCCGCTGCTCCGGCGGAGAATCTCCCACGACGCGTGCGGTACCCGCTCGATCTCGGCCGCCGGAGGAACGATGTCGGGCGTCGCGTCTCGCGGATAGCGGAGACAGAACGGACCGTCCTCGTAAGCGAGTCCACTGCGAAGCAGCCCGATCATCTCCTTCCCGTTCATCGGGGCAGTGACGACCATTCCCGGAACGGCCAGCATGTACGCAATGTCGTACACCCCCATGTGGGTCGGACCATCTTCTCCCACCAGACCTGCGCGATCCATCGCGAACACCACCGGCAGGTGCTGGATCGCGACGTCGTGGATGACGTTGTCGTACGCCCGCTGGAGGAAGGTCGAGTAGATGGCGCAGACGGGCCGAACACCCTCGGTGGCAAGGCCGGCCGCAAACGTCACCGCGTGCCCTTCCGCGATGCCGACGTCGAAAAAGCGATCGGGATATGTCTTCGCGAACGCGCTCGTCCCGGTTCCGCTTGGCATGGCGCCCGTTATGGCGACGAGCTTTGGATTCTCCCTCGCCAGCTCCAGCAATCCCGTTCCAAACGCCGCTGTATAAGCGGTGTTCGCGGACGACACCTTTCTCTGTTTGCCCGTTGCTGGGTCGTGGCCCGGAGGAAGCGCGTGCCACTTCTCGACGTGCTCCCCGGCCGGGAAGCCTTTTCCTTTCTGGGTGATGCAGTGAATCAGGCGAGGGCCGCTCATATCCTTGACCGCGGCGAACGTGTCCATCAGGGCATCGATGTCATGCCCATCGATCGGACCGAAGTAGCGAAAGCCGAGCTCCTCGAAGAGGACGCCGGGAGTGAGAAAGGACTTCATGCTCTCCTCCCATTTCCTGACGAGATGCCCCACCGCCGAGAGAGGTCCGGGAGCGGAATCGACCACCGAGCCGATCGCTGATCTCACCCGGTTATAGAGCGGATTCCGCTGGATCGACGTCAGATACTTGGACATCGCGCCGACGTTGGGCGCTATCGACATCTCGTTATCGTTGAGAATGACGATGAAGTCGCGCTCCGACGCGCCGGCGTTATTCAACCCTTCATACGCGAGGCCGCAGGTCAGCGCACCATCGCCCAATACCGAGACGACCTTGAAGTCCTCTCTGTTGAGGTCGCGCGCAACGGCCATCCCATAGCCGGCCGATATCGCCGTGCCTGCGTGACCGGCTCCGAAGGTGTCGTATTCGCTTTCAGTGCGCTTGAGAAAGCCGGACAAGCCCCCTTCCTGCCGCAGTGTTTCAATCCTCGAGCCACGGCCGGTGAGCAGCTTGTGCGGGTAGCCCTGGTGCCCCACGTCCCAGACGATCTTGTCGCGAGGCGTCTCAAAAACGGCGTGGAGTGCGACCGTCAGCTCTACCACGCCGAGGCCGGCACCAATGTGGCCACCCGTGCGCGAACAGACTTCGATGAGCCGCGCGCGCATCTCATCCGAAACGGCGCGCAGCTCGTCGCGCGTCATCGGCTTGAGGTCCGCGGGCGAATTTATGCTATCGAGAATTGACATTTTCCGTGTGCTTTCAGGACGTCCGTGTGACTATGAAATTAGCGACTTGGGACAGCTCGTGCGTCAGCATTGTCTGCTCGGTGAGCGCGTTCAGTCCATCGTCTATCAGCGCCCGTGCCCGTCTTCTGGCGCCGTCCACGCCCAGGAGGGCCGGATAGGTGCTCTTGCCGAGCGCCGCATCCCTTCCGGTAGTCTTACCGAGCGCACCCGTGGTCGAGGTCACGTCGAGCACGTCATCCATGATCTGAAACGAGAGTCCGATCGCCTTGCCGAAGCGTGC
>DASXYR010000407.1:0-2246 GCA_036502385.1 Gemmatimonadaceae bacterium | reverse complement strand
CGGTTTGTTTTTTCTTGTCGCGATCGGGAGCACAACCGAAGTCAGTGTCCCGCAGTCCCTCGTGCGCGAGTCACGCGCCAGATCGTGTTCCCGACGTCGTCAGCGACGAGCAGTGAGCCGGTGCTGTCGATTGCGACGCCGACGGGGCGCCCCATGGCGTCGCCGTTCTCTCTGATGAATCCGCCAAGCACATCCGTCGGCGGTCCAGACGGTGTGCCGTCACGGAAGGGAACGAAGATCACCTTGTAACCGCTCCTCGGCTTGCGATTCCACGAGCCGTGCTGTCCGACGAACATTCCACCGTTGAATCGCGCGGGGAGCGCGCGCGCGCCGGACCAGGCGAGGCCGAGCGATGCGGTGTGCGGACCGAGAGCGTAGTCGGGAACGATGGCGCGCGCGATGAGCTCCGGGCGCTGCGGCTGCATGCGCGGATCGGGATGCTGCCCAAAATAACTGTACGGCCAGCCGTAGAATCCGCCGTCGCGAACCGCTGTCATGTAGTCGGGAACCAGATCACTCCCCAGCTCGTCGCGCTCGTTGACGGCGGCCCACAGCGCGTGACGCTCCGGCTGCCATGCAAGCCCATTCGGATTTCGCATGCCGGATGCGAACACGCGATGCTTTCCGGTAGCAGCATCGACTTCCCAGATCGCCGCCCGCTCCGCCTCGTGCTCGATTCCGTTCTCGCCGATGTTGCTATTCGAGCCGATGGTCACGTAGAGCTTCGAGCCGTCGGGATTGGCGATGATGTTCTTGGTCCAGTGGTGATTGATGCGTCCCGCGGGTAGCGCGGTGAGCTTGACCGGCGCCGCCGTGATGCGGGTCTCACCCGCCGTGTACGGGAATCTCACGACGGCGTCGGTGTTAGCCACGTAGAACGTGTTGCCGACGAGCGCCATTCCGAACGGCGAATGAAGTCCGCCGATGAAAACGGTGGCTGAATCGGCGACGCCGTCCCCGTTGCTGTCGCGCAGCAGCGTGATGCGATTGGGACTCGGCACCGCGCCGCCGGCCCTCGCCCCGAAGAACTTGAAGAAGAAGCCCTTGAGTCCCTTGTTGTCGTCGGGACGGTTAGGCGCGTTGGTCTGCGCGACCAGCACGTCGCCATTTGGAAGCACGTAGATCCAGCGGGGATGGTCGAGCCGCGCAAAAGCCTGAACGGCGAGTCCATCCGCGGCAACGGGCGAATCGCCCGCCGGCCAGCCTTTCGCCTTGACGTAATTGACGATGGGAATCATCGCTTCCTGCCGGCGAGGGATCGCCGGGCGCGTGCCGATGCCAGCGGAAACCGGAAGTCGCGCCGAGGTGCCGCACGCAAGTGCAGCGGTCGCCGCGACTGTCATACAGATGGATCTCGCGAAATTCGACATCATCTCGGACTTCGTGCGCAAAAATCACGCGATGACCGCCGCGATTATCGTGCAGCAAGACGTTGAGCGCGCGGAGAGCAGGTTGGAGGCGGCGAGTGGCTCAGTTTGGTCGGTGTTCGCCGACGGAAAGACGATGCCGCTCGAGGCGAACGATGCGTCGGTATGGGTGAGGCGCAACGGCGATTGGTTTGCGCAAGTACAAACTCAGAAATACCTGGTATGAGTGGTGGATACGAGTAGCCCGGTTCCGTGGAGCTGCGCCGGCCCCGGAACCGATAACTCGTATCTACCACTCTCACCAGGTAGTTCTGAGTTAAGCTCATAGCTGCGAGCGGTGACTAGAGAACGGGAGCGTAGAAACGCTAGCCCGGCAGATTCGGCGGTATGGGTACGGCATACCATAGAACTGCGCAGAAGTGCGAGATGCTGCCCGCGAGCACGAACAGGTGCCACACCGCGTGATTGAAGCGACGACGCTCGTCGCGCACGTAGAAGAACACGCCACCCGTATAGAACAGCCCCCCGGCGACGAGCCACGCGATGCCCCTCGGCGCTACATGCAGATACAACGGGCGGAGCGCGACGACCATCAGCCAGCCCATCGCGAGATATACGATGACCGAGATGACCGGCAACCGGTCGCCGAATGCTCCCTTGAACGCCACACCCAACGCCGCCAGGCCCCACACGACGCCGAAGAGGGTCCAGCCCCACGGACCTCGCAGCGTTATGAGAGTGAACGGTGTGTACGTACCCGCGATGAGCAGGTAGATGGAAGCGTGGTCGATTCGCTGAAAGACGTTTTTCGCACGCGGCGATCGCAGCGCGTGGTACAGGCTCGACGCGGTATAGAGGAGCGCGAGAGTGGTCGCATAG
>DASXYR010000406.1:0-2313 GCA_036502385.1 Gemmatimonadaceae bacterium | reverse complement strand
TAATCGGACCGGGTACCCGGCTCCGGGTATCGGGAACCGGAACAAGAGGCATCACCGTCTCGGAGAAGATCTCCATCTCCTCCAGCTGCGGACTGAACTGAAGCAGCAGCAGATCCACCCCGACCGTTTCCAGCTTCCTGATTCGTTCAGCGACTTGCTCGGCCGTTCCTACCAATCCGGCCCGCAGCCCCCGGTTCGAGACGGAGTAGTCTTCCAGACTCACCTGCTGGTCCAGGGCGGTGTGCGCGATCCAATCCTGGTAGTTGTGGTAACCCGGTGATCCCGGCTGCACGTTGGTGATGCGCTCGAGCTCCTGCTGCGCCTCTTTTTCCGTCTCGCGCACTATGGCGTAGGCGGCCACACCATACTGCATCGGCGCCATTCCGATTTGTTGGCGACGGGCACTCATGTCGGCGATCTTTGGAGATACGCGCTCCGGCGGGTCTCCGTGCATCACGTACGCATCGCACGTCCTCGAGATGAGCTCTTTCGCGGCGGGACTCTCTCCGCCGGCGTAGATCGTCGGCCGCGGACGGCGCAGCGGCTTCGGCTCGAGGATGGTTTCCTCGACTTTGTAGTGCTTGCCGCTGTGGCTGAAGCGCGGCTCTCTCCAGACACCGTCGACGATGCGGAGCCACTCGTCGGTGCGGGCGTAACGATTGTCGTGCTCCTCGAAGTTTATCCCGTAACGTCTCGCTTCGTCCTTCCACCAGGATGAAACGACATTCAGCGCGAGGCGGCCGCCGGAGATCCGATCGATGTTTGCCGCCTGCTTCGCAAAGATCGCCGGCTCGTGAAACGTGGGACGCACCGCCACCATCAGCTCGAGCTTTTCCGTGACCGCCGCCAGAGCAGCAGCGGTCGACCACGCCTCGAGCGAATCGCCATCGATTCCCTTGATGTCGTTCATGAACAGCTCGGCGATGAGCGTGATGTCGTAGCCGATCTGCTCGCTGCGCAGCGCCAGCTTCTTCACGTATTCCCACGACGCGGTCATTCCCTCATCGGGAACGTTGCGAAGCCATCCACCAAAAACCGGAAGCCAGTAGCCGTACCGCATCACGCCGCTCCCGCCAGCACGGGGCTGGCGGCGCGCTCGGCGAGATAATCGACGAGCCGCGCGAACGGGTCAAAGCCGATGACGTTCGGCGCATCGGCGACGAAGTTCGAGAGTGCGTTGATGTCGTAAAAATAGGGCCGGCCATCACGGTCATCGATGAGATACTCGATGCCGCCGACGTCCAGATCGACCCGGGCGGCGATGGATTCGATCTGACGAATGATCTCCCGCGATGGCGTAAAGCTCTCGACGCGCATCCCGTTCTTGGGCGCATCCACCGCGCACGCGCTGCGCGAAAGCTGCTGCCCGTCGATGGTCTGGCAGACATCCGCCGGACAGAGATTGAACGAATTGTCGGCGGGATAGACGTTGATGGCATAAAGAAAACTTCCGTCGAGAACCTCGACGCGAGTGATGTGACCATCCCGGAGGGGTGCCAGCTCCTGCACGAGCGCGACGCTGTCTACGCCGAGGTCTATCGTTCCGCCTCGGGCCGCGGCCGCGAGCGACTCCGCGTTATCGAAGCGAGTGATCCCGGCGCCCGATCCGCCGATGTTCGCTTTCACGACGATCGGGAAGCGTAGCCCCCGCGCCGCCTCCGGTGCGAGCGCGGCGTTGTTGATCACGCGCGCCTTGGGGTAGGGTAGACCGAGCTCGTTCAGAATGTCCAGCTGGAGCGCCTTGGAGGTCTCCATCTCGTAGGGCGTAACGCCGTTGACAACCGGCACGCCAATTCGCTCGAGATGACGGAGCCAGCTGAGCGTATGAAAGGTCACCTGGGCGTGCCCGCGCAGATATGCCGACGGACTCGCGCGGTTGAAGACCAGTGAATAGGGCGAGATGGTCTCGGACGGATCGTAGGAATGCGCCGACGCGTCGATGCGCGCGTACGGGATGCTCCGTCGATCCAGCTCGGCGAAGAGGGGCCTGAACCAGTCGGGGTGCTCGTAATAGATCCCTATGGGTCCGTCGGGTGTTGCCGGCATTGATGGTCTCCGTATTGTGGCTGAAACAAAAAACGGCCGCGTCTCGGAAGAGACGCGGCCTTGGCCTGCGAGAGCTTTCGCTCTTTACTGTGCAAATCGTGTTGCGCGCGAAGTGCTCAGCCTCTCTCCGTAAGAATTGAGTGCCAATAACACATAAGTAGGCGGCGCGCCTTTGTCATGTCGGTGGAACCTAGTTAACGCGCGGGAGGCGTCAAGCCTACGGCCAAACGCAAACGTCGGCCTGCGAATGAGCGCGTTGCAGTTTCG
>DASXYR010000405.1:0-2685 GCA_036502385.1 Gemmatimonadaceae bacterium | reverse complement strand
GCGGGGACCGGGTCGCCATCCTCGCCCCGAATCGGGTCGAAGTGCTTGAGATGTTCTTCGCGCTGGCCAAATTGGGCGCCATCCAGGTCCCGTTGAATGCCTATCTCAAGGGCGACTTCCTCAAGCATCAGATCGCCCACTCCGCGAGCGTGGCCTTGGTCGCTGACGCAGCAGGACTACAGGCCGTGCGACCGATGCTGGAACATCTGGGTCATCTCCGCCATGTCATTCAGCTTGCCGGCGGTGACGGTCTGAATCGCATCGCTACGGCGCAGTACGGCGACCTCGAGCTAAATAGTCAACCGCCCGCCCTGACGCTGAACCCGGCCGACACCATGTCCATCATGTTCACCTCGGGGACAACCGGACTTGCCAAGGGATGCGTCCTGAGCCACGGCTACTACGTGCGCGCGGGCACCGTCACCGCCGACGCGTTCGGGCTCGGTCCAGAGGATTCGTTGTTCTCCTCTCTGCCGCTGTTTCACGGCGGCGCACGCCTTTTGGTCTTGACCGCAGCACTTACCCGCGGCATCCCGGTCACGATCGACTCAGCCTTCAGTGCGCGCAGGTTCCTCTCCCGCGCGCGGGAGGTCCGCGCCACCGTGGTCGCGGGGGTCGGAGCCATGGGTCAGGCCATCTTGGCCGTGCCACCGGGCGACCACGATCGCGACCATCGCATCCACACCATGCTGGTGGCGCCGATGTCTCCTGAGACTCAGGCCGCTTTTCAGGAGCGCTTCGGGATCGACCCCTGGACCGAGTTCTACGGCCAAACCGAATGCGTCCCGCTGTCGTGTACGCCCAGAAAGGGCGAGCGCGACCGCGCTGGATGCGGACAGCCCGCGGCGGACCTCGAGGTCGCGCTCCTCGATGACAGCGGCCGTGGGGTTCCCGACGGTGAGGTCGGTGAGATCTGCATCCGGCCTCGTGAACCGTTCGCCATGTTCGACGGCTATTGGCGCGACCCCGACCGGACCCTCGATGCCTACCGGAAGCTGTGGTACCACACCGGTGACACGGCACGGCGGCGACCGAGTGGAGAACTGGAGTTCGTCGATCGCAAGAGCGACTCCATGCGCCGACGGGGAGAGAACGTCTCGAGCATGGAACTGGAGGCGTCGATCTCAGCGCACCCGGCGGTCGCTGAGGTCGCTGTCCACGCGGTGCCCTCGGAGCAAACCGAAGACGACATCAAAGCCTGGATCGTTCTCACCTCAGGGGCGCAGGTCTCCACGGACGAACTCTTCGAATACCTTCGGATGACATTGCCGTACTTCGCGATTCCTCGCTACATCGAAATCCTCGACGCTCTACCCAAGAACGCCGTCGGACGGGTGATGAAACACATCTTGCGGGAGCGCGCCAACAGCGCGGACACCATCGACTTCGACCACCTTGGCTTCTCAGTGGCTCCCGCCGAGCGCCGCAATCGCTGAACACAATCTGAAAGGGCAGAATAATACGTTCACACCGACAGGTCACCGGCTCCATAGCCAACCGCCGGCGCGCGTAGAAACCGTGCCGACGGAATCTCGCGCTAATTATCAACGACACCGGTTATCTCACAGGGTAATTCGCGATCACGAAGATCTCCGAATGCGCATGCGGACGTGATGCCATAGCCCTGGCCCGGTTATCAAACATGTTCATTGTAAACTATCGTTAACACCATTGAACTTGACTATGTCTACGGCAGATACGAATGACGGCAGATAGGGGCGCGCATGCGCAGCACGGTCTTCACTGACGAGCATGTGGCATTCCGGGACATGCTGCGCGACTTCATCGCTCGCGAGGTGGCCCCGGTCTTTCCGCAGTGGGAACACGACGGTCACCCGCCGCGCGACTTCTATCGTCGCATGGGAGAACTGGGGCTTCTGGGAATCCAAGCGCCGGTCGAGTACGGCGGCGGCGGCGCGACGGATTTCACCTATTCACTCGTGATGGCCCAGGAAACCGCGCGTGCCGGCGTCACGTTCGGCAACCAGGCAGCACACTCCGAATTGATTCTGCCGTATCTGATGCGGTACTGCACCGCCGAGCAGAAGCAGCGTTGGCTACCCGACTTCTGTTCCGGTGAGCTGATGACCGCGATTGCCATGACTGAGCCGGGCACAGGATCGGACCTCGCGGGCATCGTCACCCGCGCCGAGTTGTCTGACGACGGCACCTACTACCGGCTCAACGGCGCGAAGACGTTCATCACCGGGGGAGCGTTGGCCGACCTGGTGCTGGTGGTCTGCCGGACGTCGGCGCCCTCGACGAACGATCGACGCGCGGGACTGTCCATCTTGTGCGTCGAGACGTCCAGCGAGGGCTTCGAAGTCGGCCGCAAGATTCAGAAGATCGGGATGAAGACCTCCGACACAGTGGAATTGGCGTTCACCGATGTTCGGGTGCCGGCGGAGAACCTGCTGGGAGAGGAGGGGATGGCGTTTGCCTATCTGGCGAGCAACCTCGCTCAGGAACGGCTCTCGGTGGCGATCTCAAGCTACGCCGCAGCCGCGGCTGCGGTGGAATTCGCCAAGGACTATGTCAGGGAAAGGACGGTGTTCGGCAAGCCCGTGGCCGCCTTCCAGAACACCAAGTTTGTGCTGGCTGAATGCGTGACCGAGGTGGTCGCGTCCCAGCTGATGGTGGAACGGGCCCTTGCCGAGCACAACGTCCACGCGCTCTCCGAGGCCG
>DASXYR010000404.1:0-6344 GCA_036502385.1 Gemmatimonadaceae bacterium | reverse complement strand
CGACGACTCGGGCACCGGCGTCGCATTTACTCGCAATCCGTCGACTGGAGAGAGGCGCTTCTACGGCGAGTTTCTCGTCAACGCACAGGGCGAGGACGTAGTCGCCGGCACCAGAACGCCGCTCGACATCGACGACATGGCGGAGCAGCTGCCGGCGGCGCACAAGGAATTGATCGCGACGCAGGAACGCCTCGAGAAGCACTACCGCGACATGCAGGACCTCGAGTTCACGGTCGAGCGTGGCAAGCTCTATCTCCTTCAGACACGGAGCGGCAAGCGCACGGCGGCTGCGGCAGTGAGAATTGCCCGGGACATGGTACATGAAGGTCTGATCGACAACATCGAGGCGGTGAAACGAGTTCCAGCGGCGGATCTCGATCAGCTGCTGCATCCGATTATCGACCCCTCGATTCGCGCGACGCCGCTTTGCGTTGGGCTCCCGGCAAGCCCTGGCGCGGCGAGCGGGATCGCTGTCTTCGATCCCGAGACGGCGGTAGAGCGCGCACACGGTGGAAAGAACGTGATTCTGGTTCGCGACGAGACGACACCGGAAGACTTTGCCGGCATAGTGGCCGCGCGAGCGGTCCTCACTGCGCGCGGCGGAATGACGAGTCACGCCGCGGTTGTCGCGCGCGGGATGGGCAAGTGCGCCGTAGTCGGCTGCAAGGAGATCGAGGTCGATCTCGAGAGAAGATCGTTCAACGTGAATGGGACCCACGTGGCCGAAGGCGATTGGCTCACGATCGATGGCGCGACCGGCCGCGTTTTCCTCGGAGATCTTTCAACGATTCCGAGCGAAGTGGTCCGCGTCACCAATGGCTCGCTCGCGGCATCGCAGGCGCCTCTCTATCAGTCCTACGCTGAGCTCCTCGGTTGGGCCGACGAGGTTCGCACGCTTCGCGTCCGCGCAAATGCCGACACGCCGCGCGACGCGCGACAGGCGCGGAGCTTCGGCGCCGAGGGCATCGGCCTCTGTCGAACAGAGCACATGTTCTTCGAGGGCGACCGCATCACGGCCATGCGTGAGATGATCGTCGCCCGCGAGGAAGGTGGTCGGCGCCGCGCGCTCAACAAGCTCTTGCCGATGCAGCGCCAGGACTTCGAGGGAATATTCGAGGCCATGGATGGACTGCCGGTGACGATCCGGCTGCTCGATCCACCGCTGCACGAATTTCTTCCGCACGGCGGCGAAGAGAGCAAGCTGCTCGCGCGGACCCTGGACATCCCGCGCGCGGATCTCAATCGAATCATCGAGTCGCTGCGCGAGACCAACCCCATGCTCGGACACCGGGGCTGCCGGCTAGGCATAACTTACCCGGAGATTACAGAAATGCAGGGTCGCGCAATTCTCGAAGCCGCGGTCCGGGCAATGCGACGTGGAATAGTGGTCAAACCGGAGATCATGATTCCGCTGGTATCGACAGTGAAGGAGTTCGAGAATCAGAGGGCGATCATCGAGACCGTCGCCGAGCGCGTTCTCGGGGGAATGGGCGAGAAAATCCCCTACTTGATCGGCACGATGATCGAGCTCCCCCGCGCAGCATTGACGGCGGGAAAGATCGCCGAGTCGGCAGAGTTCTTCTCATTTGGAACAAATGACCTCACCCAGACTACACTGGGGCTGAGCCGCGATGATGCGGGGCGGTTCCTTCCTTCTTACATTGATCGCGGTATCTTAGCGGACGATCCCTTTCAGATACTTGACACCGAAGGGGTGGGAAGACTCGTAAGGATGGCTGTTGAGGAAGGTCGACAGGTTCGTCCTAATATCAAACTGGGTATCTGCGGGGAGCACGGCGGCGAGCCGCGCTCCATTGCTTTTTGTCATTCTCTGGGTCTCGACTATGTCTCATGCTCCCCGTTCAGAGTTCCAATCGCGCGGTTAGCCGCAGCGCATGCCGCTCTTGAAGCGTAGAGTGGGGCGCGCCCGTCGACTCGAGCTGATGCCGGCTGCATCGCTCCCGATGGCGCACATTCAGCACGCGCGACCGCTGAGAATTGCGCTGGTCACGGAATACTATTATCCGCACCTCGGCGGCATCTGCGAGCACGTGCATTTTTTCGCTCGCGAAGCGCGGCGCTATGGGCATCAGGTCGACATCATCACGTCGAACCTCCCGGGTGCGCGTTACGAGCCACACGTGATCCGCATCGGAAAGAGTCAGCCGATTTACGCGAACGGATCGCAGGCACGATTCACGTGGGGCTTCGAGCTGAGGAAGGATCTCCGGCGCGTCTTCAGCCTTGGACAGTACGACATCATCCACGTCCACTCGCCGCTTAGCCCGGTTCTTCCTGTTCTTGCGATCGAAGAGGCGAACTGCCCGGTTGTCGGAACCTTCCACACTTATTTTGATCGCTCGATTGGATACGCGCTCGGCAAGCGATACTTCCAGAAGCGTCTGGACAAGCTCGACGCCGCGATTGCCGTGTCACACTCGACTACGATCGCGCTCAATCGGTACTTCGAAGCCAACTGGACGATCGTTCCCAATGGAATCGACACGGACGTCTTCCATCCCCACGTGCCCCGCCCCGCCGCGCTTCGCACCGACGTCCCCGTAATTCTCTTTCTTGGACGCTTCGACCCGCGAAATGGGCTCACGACGCTCATAGAATCTTTCAGGAAAGTCCGCGGCAGGAACCGCGAAGCCCAGCTCGTGGTCGTCGGCGACGGTCCGCTCCGCAAGCACTATTACCGCGCCGCGGGCGGTGATCCAGACATTACGTTCGTCGGCTCGGTGCTGCACGAGCGGCCGAGCTACTACGCACATAGCGCGATGTACGCGTGCCCAACCACCAAGGCTTCGTTCGGCATAACGCTCCTCGAGTCCATGGCCTGCGAGACCCCGGTCGTCTGCTCGGACATCTACGGCTTCCGCGACGTCGTGAAACACGAGCGCGAGGCACTAATGGTGCATTGTGGAAACCAGGATGATCTGGCAGATGCGCTTGTGAGACTTCTGGACGATGAGACCCTTAGAGCCCGACTCGGAAAACGAGGACGCCAGGAGGCGGAGAACTACTCCTGGACCAAAGTGACCGAAGCCGTACTGGACATCTACACGGCGGTGCTGGGCAGGAACGCGCACGAATGATCGGATATGCCGCGCTGGGAGTTTCAGTCATCGGCGGAGCCGCGCACGGTGCCTTCCATCGCAATAGCCCTTTCTTCGGACCGTCACTCGCCAAACTCGAGGGCGATCGCAGAGTCATTGCGCTGACGTTCGATGATGGTCCCAATCCCGACGCCACGCCGCGCATCCTCGACACACTGGCCGAAAAGGGAGTGCGCGCCACTTTCTTCATTCTGGGCAGTCACGCAGAGCGGTGGCCGGAGCTGGTCAGAAGAATCTCCCACGAAGGCCATCAGGTCGGCAATCACGGCTACTTCCATAGAAAGCTGCACTTCAAGAGCCCGTTTTACGTCAATCGTGACATCCGCCTCGGACTTCGCGCCATCAAGCGCGCTGGGGCACCCGCCCCCCGGTGGTTCAGGGCGCCGCACGGATTCCGAAGCCCCTGGACAACACCCATCGCGCGCTCATACGGCGAGCGCACCGTTGGCTGGTCGCTCGGCGTCTGGGACAGCGACCGTCCGGGAGTCGATGAAATCGTGCGCCGCACCATCGAGGGAGTGATGCCTGGCTCGATCGTCCTCCTGCACGATGGCGACGGTTACAATCCGGACGGCGATCGGATGCAGACAGCGGCAGCGCTGCCTCTGATCATCGACCGCCTGAACGATCAGGGCTACCAGTTCGCGACTCTGCCAACTGAATGAACTCGAAGCTCAAGAAGGGGATCCGCTGGGGCTTCTCCGCGGTAATTCTCGTCTTCCTCATTTACTTCGCGACAAAAATCAACTGGCACGAAGCGTGGAACTCGATGCGGCACGCATCGCTTCCGCTTCTCGCCGCGGCCATTGGTGTCAACGTCCTGTCGGTGCTGGTCAAAGGCGTCCGCTGGTGGCTCTTTCTTCGCCCAATCGGAATCAAGTCGTTGCCGCTCGCCGTTCGCGCGACCGTGGCAGGCGCGGGTTTGAACAACGTGTTGGTGGCAAACGGAGGCGACGCCGCACGCGTAGTGTTCGTCTCGCGGGTGAGTGGCGTCCCGAGCTCCACCGTCCTCGCCTCACTCGCGCTCGAGAAGTTGTTCGATCCGATTGGCTTCGTGATGCTGCTCGTTTTCGGCGTGGTCGTGTTCAAGCTCCCGCCGCAGTTCGAGCGCTGGAAGCTTCCCGCCGAGCTCGTACTGGTGGCGATAGTGCTGCTGCTGGTTTTCTTCGTCTACGCGACGAGACACATCAAGCCCGAGCACGTTCCTGAGCGCCGCGCCAAGCCGCGCACGTGGTGGGGGAAAACGCGCGCCTATATCACGAGCTTCGGCCAGACAGCCGGCCGCCTTGCGACCGGCCCGAGATTTCTCGGCGCCATGGCGCTCTCGCTGTTCGCGTGGGCGTGTCAGCTATGGACGTTCGAGCTCGCGGCGGCAGCGGCCCACGTTTATATCCCCCGCGCTGGAAGTCTTGCGTGTCTGCTGGGCATCAACGTCGGGCTGATAGTTCGCGCGACCCCGGGCAATGTAGGCTTCTTTCAGTTCGTGTATGCGCTAACGGCGAGCGAGTTCGGTGTTCTTCGCGACGACGCCATTGCGGTATCGCTGCTGATCCAGACGATCCAGATACTTCCTCTCACATTGGTCGGCATCGCGTTGGCCCCGGAGTTCATTCTTCGGAGGGGCAGAAAGGACAAGGAAACCGAGCAGGTCGCGAAGAAGATCGAGGAAGTTCGCCAGAAGCACCACGGTCCACTCTCGACCGCGGAAGAAGTGCTGCAGCGCGCCGACAAAGCCGGCGTCGCGCCGCCCCCTCCACCAAAAAAGAGTTAGCGGCTGGCGACCTGGGGCGCGCGTGCCCGCTGTAGAAATGCGATGAACTCCGCGGGATTCCGCGTGAGACCGCTGAACGTCGCTCTTACCTTCCCATCCGTTCCGATCACGGCATAGAGAGGAAGCGCGACGGTGCCGAACGTAGCTTCCTGAAATGCCTGTTGCCTCTCGTACATCTCGCCGTCGCCGTCGGTGTACAGCCGCGAGAGAACGAAATTCCCGAGTTCCGCGCTAACATCAGGACGGCTGAAAATGTTGGCCTCCATCCATCGGCAATTCGTGCAAGTGTAACCGGTGAAGTCGACGAACACAGGCCTTCCCGAAGATCGCGCGACATTCAACGCGCCCGAATAATCGTTGAGCATCCACGTCGCGGCATGATTGGCTGACCAACCCGCTGTGGCCGTTGGGAGCGCCGGCGGGAGGAATGCCTCGATCTGCGGAAGCGATCTCCCGTTCGTCCCGGATAACAGCCAACCCGCCACGAGCAACGCCGCGCCGACAGAGAAAGACGCGCCTACAATTCCCTGATGTCTCCGCGCTCCCTGCCTGGCATCTCGCGCGAGATAGGCAGCGGCGACGAGCGCGAGAGCCGCCCACAACAGCAGAACCACGTTCCGCGTGAAAACTCCCCACCCCATTACGAGGTCCGTGTTCGACACGAATTTTGTCGCAGCCCCAACTTCGAGGATGCCGATCATCGCGCGCAGCGTCTGCATCCATTTGCCTGCGCGCGGAAGCTTCGAGACTGCACGTGGCAAGAGCGCGAGCAGCACGAAGGGCGAAGCGAACGCGGTGGAGTAGACCAGCATTCCAACTACAGGCATGGCCCACGAACCTTGTGATGCAAGCACCAGCAGCGTTCCGACGAAAGGCGCGGTGCACGTAACGGACGTCAACGTGAACGTCGCGCCCATCAACAACGCTCCGAGGGAGCTTCCAGGCGCGACTTCTCTGGCCGCGCGATCAGCGGCGTTCACAAACCGCCAGGGAACGGGAGTCTCCAGCCATCCGAAAAGGTTCGCGGCAAAGAGAAGGAAGAGCGCCGCCAGCGTGAGATTGACCCACGGATCAGATGCAAATCGGTTGAGCCCTGCTGCGCCAAAAACCGCAGCGAGCGCGAGACCGAGAACGGTGAACGTCGCGATAATTCCGAGTCCAAACAAGAGCGGCCGCTTGAGCGCCCGCGATGCCTCGCCCTGGGGCGGCGAGAAATACGCGATCGTAACTGGAACCATCGGGAACACGCACGGCGTGAGTAGCGACAGCAATCCGGTGCTGGCCGCGAGCCAGAGAAATCCTCCGCTCAACTGTGATCCGCCACGCGAAGCGTCACGTCCAGTTTCTCGAGACGCGCAGGCAGGCAGAGCGTCGAGCTGCAGACCTGATATCGCACTCCGATCTGAAATTTCCGCGTACCAGCCTGCGCGTGCCCCGGAATTCCGATCGGAATC
>DASXYR010000403.1:0-3783 GCA_036502385.1 Gemmatimonadaceae bacterium | reverse complement strand
ACACCTTCGCGTCCAGTGCCTCTTCGATCTCGCGCTCGGTCTTTCCAACGCCACTGAAGACGATGTCCGCGCCGGCGAAACCCGCCCGGAGCGCGCGATAGAGCTCGCCGCCCGAGACGATGTCTAGACCGGCTCCCATCTCCCGCAGCAGCGACAGAATGGCGATGCTCGAGTTTGCCTTGACGCTGTAGTGGAGCCGCGCGTCGATGCCCTTCAACGCATCGCTCAGTTTGGTGTACTGCTGGCGAATCGCGCGGGAGCTATAGACAAAAGCAGGCGTTCCCGCCTCGCGCGCGATCAGCGACAGCGGCACGCCCTCGCACCGCAATCCGTCGCGGTCGCGTGGAAACGCTTCCCAGTCGCTGCTCACTGGCTCCGCCGCGCTCGGCGGCGCGGCATCGCGTGACGTTAGTACGCTTTTGCCCACAGTGCCTCGGCGGTGGAATCGCGTCCGCACTTGAGGCAAGTCTTCGGCGGGTCCGCTGAGCGGAACTCTTCGTCCGGAAGAACGCGGATGGTCGCCTTGGTTTCCTCCTTGATCTCCGCCTCGCACTTCGGATCGCCGCACCAGCCCGCATAAACAAACGCGCCGTCACCCTCCATCACCTGACGGAACCGGTCGTAGGTGATGCCGCCGCGGATGCTGTTGTGCTCTCGCCGTTCGCGCGCATCGATCAGCATCGTCTCCTGGATCTGGTGCAGCAGGTCGGCGGCGTCTTCGCCAACAGACCCGAGCGACACCGAGCGCTTTTCGCCCGTGTCACGCCGCACGAGAACGGCCTGGTTCTGGTCGATGTCGCGGGGGCCGAGCTCCATCCGGAGTGGAACTCCGCGCAGCTCCCACTCATAGTATTTCGCGCCCGGCTTGATCCCTTCGCGATCGTCGACGTGCACGCGCAGGCGGCCCGGAACTCGCCGCTCCCAGGCCAATAGACTCTCCTTCACCAGGTGGGCAGCCGCGCGAACACGCCCCTTGTCCTCGTCCGTCTTCCAGATCGGGACGATCACAATCTCGATGGGCGCGAGCAGTGGCGGCACCTTGAGCCCCTTGTCGTCGCCGTGCGTCATCACCAGGCCGCCGACCATTCTCGTCGAAACGCCCCAGCTCGTGTTCCATGCGAATTCGATCCCGCCATCCTCAGTCTGGAACTTGAGATCGAACACCTTCGAGAAGTTCTGCCCGAGGTTGTGCGACGTTCCGGCCTGGAGCGCCTTGTTGTCCTGCATCATCCCCTCACACGAGTACGTGCGAAGCGCACCGGCGAATTTCTCGGATTCGGTCTTGATGCCAGTTACTACGGGCATCGCCATCCATCCTTCCATGAAATCGCGGTAGACGCCGAGCATCTTCCTGGTCTCTTCCTCGGCCTCGTCGTGCGTCGCGTGCGCGGTGTGCCCCTCCTGCCACAGGAACTCGAGCGTGCGAAGGAAGAGACGAGTGCGCATCTCCCACCGGATTACGTTCGCCCACTGGTTGATGAGAATCGGAAGATCTCTGTAGCTCTGCACCCATTTGGCGTACATCGCGTAGATGATAGTTTCGGATGTCGGCCGGATGACGAGCGGCTCCTCGAGTTTCTTGCCTCCGCCATGCGTGACCACAGCAAGCTCCGGCGCAAACCCCTCGACGTGCTGTGCTTCCCGATGGAGAAAGCTCTCCGGAATCAGAAGCGGGAAGTAGGCGTTCTCGTGACCGGTGTCCTTGAACATCGTGTCGAGCTGCTGCTGCATGCGCTCCCAGATCCCGTACCCGCGCGGCCTGATGACCATGCAGCCGCGCACGGGCGAGTAGTCGGCGAGCTCGGATTTCAAAACGACTTCGTTGTACCAGGCGCTGAAGTCAGCGGCCCGCGTCGTGAGCTTCTTATCGTCGGCCATTGGCGTAATTACAGTGAGTCGAGAAATGCATCGAGGGCTATGCTGCGCTCGGAGCCATCGGCGAGCGTTTTCACAGTGACTTTTCCGTTTTCGTAGTCCGGACGGCGGAGCAACACCACATTTCTGACGCCCGCACTGGACGCCGTCTTGAGCTGCCTCGCGAGCGTCTGGGACTTCAGTGCGTACTCGACGCTGCGCGCTTTGGCGCGGAGCCGTCCGGCAACCGTCATCACCTCCGGCAGCATCGATTCGTCGTCGGAAGCGACCCAGTACTCGGTCGCCAGCTCGGCAGCGGGAAGTAGATCGCGGGACTTCAGTATTTCCGTCAGCACCACGTCACCCATTCCAAAGCCAAGCGCGGGCAGATCCACTCCGCCGATTGTCGACAGCAGCGCGTCGTACCGGCCGCCGCCGCAGATGGCGCGAAACTCTCCCTTTGCGTCGAATAGCTCGAACACCTTCCCCGTATAGTAAGCGAGTCCGCGCACGATTGAGAGGTCGAATTCGATCCAGTCGCCGACGCCGAGCGCATTGAGAAACGACAGGTACTCGTTCATCCGCGCGACCTCTTCGACGACATCGGGTGACTTGAGGAAGTCGCGCGCCAGCGCGTTGAGATCTTTGGAATGATCGAGAAGGCGAGCGATTCCATCCCGTGCGCCGGCCTTCGCCACTGCTTTCTCGACTTTGCCCAGCGTGACATCGCGCGGCTCGCGTCCCGTCTTGTCGATTGCCGCGAAGACGGCGGGAAGCTCGGACTGCTGCACACCGAGGCTGGAGAGAGCGGCGGTGAGCAACCGGCGATCAGATACCCTGGCGCGCACGTCATCCGATGAGAGTCCGACGGCGCGCATGACGTCGATTGCGACCGCGAGCAGCTCCGCGTCGGCCGCGACCGATCCCTCGCCGATGATGTCGACGTTGAGCTGGAAGTGCTCCCGAAGCCGGCCCTTTTGCTGTCGCTCGTAACGAAAGAGCTGGGGGATGGAAAACCAGCGAATTGGTTTGCGCATGGCGTTGGCCTTGGCGGCCACCATCCGCGCCAGCGTTGGCGTCATTTCCGGACGAAGGGCAACCTCTCGACCACCCTTGTCGGTAAACGCGTAAAGCTGTCCGACGATCTCGTCTCCGCTCTTTTTGGTGTAGAGCTCAAGCGGCTCCAGCGGCGGCCCGTCGTACTCGACGAACCCGTATCGCCGCGCGACGTCACGCCACACGGACATCAGGTAGTTGCGGGTGGCGAGCTGCTCTGGGTAAAAGTCGCGAAATCCTGGTAACGCTCCCTGTGACATGGAGGAAAGCTACGCGGCGAATGGAGACACCTGCAAGCGCGACATCGCGTCGCCCACGGTGTGAAATGAGCCGGTGACGACCACCGTTCCGCTGCTGTCCTCAGCGCGACTGAGCGCGGCATCGATGTCCGGCTCCAGCTCCGCCTGGAGTGACTCGGATTTCGCGAACACCAGTGCTTCGCGCGGGTCCCACCTTCGCTCGGCGGGTGCGGAGGGAGCATTGGTCAGTATGAACCGATCTACGGCGGGCGCGAGCGCGCGGAGAATTCCTCGCCAGTCCTTGTCGGAGAGGACTGCGACCACCGCCGTTCGCGGACCCGGCGGGTCGAGGGCGCGAACGGACTCCGCCACAGTCCGTGCGCCGTCGGGATTGTGCCCGACATCGAAGATGAATTTCCCTGAGCGCTGAAAGCGGCCGGGAAGAAAAACTCGGGATAGGGCGCTACTGATCTTTTTCGGCGCCGGCAGGTATCTCTCGCCGAGGGCGCTCACGGTCGCAATAGCGGTGGCGGTGTTTCGGGCCTGATATGTTCCGATCA
Organism: Gemmatimonadaceae bacterium; assembly: GCA_036502385.1. Lineage (GTDB taxonomy): Bacteria > Gemmatimonadota > Gemmatimonadetes > Gemmatimonadales > Gemmatimonadaceae > UBA4720. The sequence continues at coordinate 74 of DASXYR010000403.1, read as the reverse complement.
ATGGGGTCGTGAGGCGCTCGCCATCAGCCCCATGCACGAGTGTGAATGACGTTCCGCTCGAAGAAACTTCGATG
>DASXYR010000402.1:0-4945 GCA_036502385.1 Gemmatimonadaceae bacterium | reverse complement strand
TGATCTCATCATCAGCCCTAGAGTCGCCAGCTCCAGAATTCGCTCCGGTTTTCGCCACTGCCTGAACCCGGCCAGCGCATCCTGACCCACCAGAAAAAAGAGCTCCGCGCCGACGTACCGCTCTGCCAAATGCTCCAAAGTATCAACCGTGTAAGATAACCCTTCGCGGTTGATTTCTGCGTCGTCGACGGCGTATTTCGGGTTCCCGGAAACGGCGAGCCGGACCATCTCGAGCCGGTCAGGGCCGGCCGCGAGTGGCGGCGTGTCCACCTTGAAGGGCTGCGCTCCCGCTGGAACGAAAATCAGGAGGTCGAGCCGGAGCGCCTCGCTGGCATCGGCGGCCAGCAGCAGATGACCGACATGGGGTGGATCGAAGGTGCCGCCGAAAACCCCAATGCGCACTTGCTACGTCGCTGGCGCTACCGGAGCCGCCGGCGCGGGACCGCACCCTTCATTTACGTCGCGGTCATTGCCGTATGCCTTCCGCATTGCGTCACACAGGTCGCGAGCATCCTCGGTGTACTTGATTGCCCGGTAGGCCTCGAGAAGCCGGAGGTACGCCTGCTTGGTCGTCGGCGCGTTGGGGTGCAGCCGTATCACATCCTTGAAATAAAGGATCGCCGAGTCGAACGCCTTCCGCTTCAGGTACAGATAGCCGGTCGTGTAGTCCTTTTTTGCCAGCCACTCGTCGAGCGTGGAGAGTTCTTTCTTCGCCGGCTCGGCAAACGGAGAATCCGGAAAGCTCGCGAGCAGGGACTGATATGCGGTGACGGCGTTGGAACCGTACGTCGCATCCAGCTCCGGATGTCTCCACTCCTTCTGATACGCCCGCCCGGAGAGATAGAGCGCGTCATCGACCAGCGTGTCCTGCGGGAATGCGTCGATGAGTCGATTGTACGTCCCGGCCGCGAGCAGATTCTGTCCCTCGTGGGACTGCGACTGCGCCAGGTAATAGAAGGCCAGCGGCAAGCGTGGATCGCGCGCCGGCAGATCGAGCGTCAGCTGTTCGAAGGCCTTCGCGGCGTTGTCGTACCGATGCGCCTTATACTCCGTCAGCGCGACCTGGTAGAGCTTGTCGGCGTTGGGGTACAGCTTCGCATTGAATGGGGGCTTGCACGCCAGAGGTGCCACGAGCAGCACGGCCAGCAGGAGCGGTCTGAATCTGAACATCCGTATGATATTACCCTCTGCCGTCGCGCGTGTTCATGCGGATGGACGTCCAATCGAATGGTATCGCACGCCCAGCTCCCGCATCTTCTCGACGTCGTAAAGATTGCGGCCATCGACGATGACCGGTTGCTTGAGCGTGCGCTTCACCCGCTCGAAATCCGGGTGACGGTACTCGTTCCAGTCCGTGACCACGACCAACGCATCGGCGCCCGTAAGCGCCTCATAGTTAGTCTCAGCATAATCTATTCGGTTGCCAAGCAATGCTCGGGCGTGTTCGAGGGCGGCAGGATCGTGCGCGCAGATCGATGCTCCATCACGCAGCAGGGCGTCGATCAGCGTCAGCGCCGGAGCCTCGCGCATGTCGTCTGTGCCCGCCTTGAAAGCGAGTCCCCACACCGCGATCCGCCGTCCCTTGAGATTCCCGCCAAGCGCCGCCTTCACTTTCGCCGCGAGTATGGTCTTCTGCCGCTCGTTGGCGGTCTCCACCCCCGCCAGCACATCGAGCTTGACCCCACAGCCCGCAGCCATACTGATGAGTGCCTTGACGTCCTTGGGAAAGCAGGATCCGCCGTAGCCCGGCCCCGGAAACAGGAACGACGATCCGATTCGCGAATCGCTGCCAATGCCCTTCCTGACGGAATCGACGTTTGCTCCCACGGAGTCGCAAAGGTTGGCGACCTCGTTCATGAACGAGATTCTCGCGGCGAGCATGCCATTGGCGGCGTACTTCGTTATCTCCGCCGAGGAGATATCCATCAACATTATCGGCTTGCCCGTTCTGACGAACGGCGCGTAGATCTCCGTCATCACTCGCCGGGCAAAATCAGTCGCCGTCCCGAGAACCACTCGATCCGGCCGCATGAAATCCTCGACTGCTGCGCCCTCCTTCAGGAATTCGGGATTGCTGCAGACGTGGAAGGGAAACTTCGCCTCCTTTGCGATCGCCTTCTCGACCTTGGCTGCGCTTCCGACCGGAACGGTGGACTTCGTCACTACCACGATCTCGCGCGTCATGTGCTTGCCGATGAGATCGGACACCTGCAGCACGTACTTGAGATCCGCCGAACCATCCTCCCCCGGAGGAGTGCCAACGGCGATGAAGATGACGTCGGCCGAGCCGATTGCCTCTGGGAGCTGCGTGGTAAAGGTGAGGCGCTGCTCCTTCTGATTACGCTCTACGAGCGCCTCCAGACCCGGCTCATAGATCGGGATGTCGTTGTTCCTGAGCCGCGTGATCTTTCCTTCGTCGATGTCCGCGCAGCAGACATTGTTTCCCGTCTCGGCGAGACACGCGCCTACGACGAGCCCGACGTAGCCGGTGCCGATTACAGATATGTTCATTAGCTGGTTGAGTTAGGCAGTCGCGTAGGACGTAACCGATGTCAGCGATACGATCCTGCCCTTTCCCTTGGCCAGCTTGGCCGTCGCATTTCGCGTGTCAACGACAACGCGAGCGAGATGAATCACGCGCTGATAGTCGACGACGGTATGGTCGGTGACGATGACCACGGCGTCGGCATTCGTGAGCTCTTTGTCCGAGAGCGGGACGCTCGTATGCTCGTGACCGTCTTCGCGGAACTTCGGCACATGGGGATCGTGGTACACCACATCCGCGCCCTGGCTCTCCAGGAGACGCATCACGTCGAGGGCGGGGCTTTCGCGCATGTCATCGATGTCCTTCTTGTATGCGACACCAAGCACGAGCACGCGACTTCCGTTGACTGCTTTCTTTTCGTCGTTCAGCGCCTGCGCCACCTTTCTGACGACGATCGCGGGCATCTCGCTGTTGATCTCGCTGGCGAGATCGATGAACCGCGTCTTGTAGTTGAGGGTCCTCATCTTCCACGCGAGGTAGTGCGGATCGAGGGGAATGCAGTGGCCACCGATCCCCGGACCGGGAGTGAACTTCATGAAGCCGAACGGCTTCGTGGCCGCGGCATCGATGACTTCCCAGATGTTGACGCCAAGCTTGTCGCAGACGATCGCCATCTCGTTGACGAGGCCGATGTTGACGGAGCGGAATGTGTTCTCGAGCAGCTTCACCAGCTCCGCCGTTTCCGTCCCCGAGACCGGAACGATCGTGTCGAGGCACGTCGCGTAAAGCGCGCTCGCGACTTCGGTGCAGTTATCCGTAATGCCACCGACGATCTTCGGCGTGTTCTTCGTGTTCCAGATCGGGTTGCCTGGATCTACGCGCTCGGGGCTGAAGGCGAGAAAGCAGTCCTCACCAACGGTGAGTCCCGCCGCTTCGAGCTTCGGCTGCATCAGCTCTCGCGTCGTGCCGGGATACGTGGTGCTCTCGAGCACCACGACAATGCCTGGCCGGCAGTTGCGACCAATCGCTTCCGCTGCGGCGAGAACGAATCCCATGTCCGGATCGCGGGTCTTGGCCAGAGGAGTCGGAACGGCGATCGAGACGGCATCCATCTCTTTCATTCTCGATTCGTCGGTCGTGGCCTCGAATTTTCCCGTCTTCACCAACCGCTCCAGCTCAGCGCCTGGGACGTCCTGGATATGCGACTTCCCGGACATCAGCGCCTTCACCACGCGCTCACTCACGTCGTAGCCGATGACCTTGAAGCCCGCCTTCGCAAACTCCAGCGCGAGCGGCAAGCCTACGTAGCCGAGACCGACGACACCGATACAGGCTGTCCTCTTCTCGATTTTGGCGATCAGCTGATCCTTTATTTGCACTTGTTGCTCACTCGCTCTGGGTGGATTTTCAGCGCCCATAAAAGCCGCGGACTGCCTCGATCACTTCATCCATCTGTGACTGCTCGAGCTCGGGAAAGACCGGCAGCGAAATCACTTCCTTGGTCGCCCGCTCGCTCTCGGGGAACGCTCCACGCTTATACCCGAGGTACTCGAAGCATGGCTGAAGGTGGAGCGAGAGCGGGTAGTAAACCGCCGAGCCGATCCCCTTCTCCTTGAGGTACGCCTGCAGGTCATCGCGCTTCGCGACGCGCAATGTGTACTGGTTGTAGATGGATTCGTTCGCCGGATCGATTGTCGGCGTGCGAACGTCGTTGACGTCGGCGAATGCGGCATTGTAGTAGGCCGCGTGCTTCCGCCTCGCCGCACTCCAGAGGGACAACATCGGGAGCTTTGCCGACAGCACGGCTGCCTGCAGCGCGTCGAGCCGGCTGTTATACCCGACCTCTTCGTGGTAGTACGTCTTCATGCCGCCGTGCACGCGCAACCGGCGCAGGCGTGTCGCGAGATCGTCGTTTTGCGTAACGATCATTCCGCCGTCGCCATATCCGCCCAGGTTCTTGGATGGAAAAAAGCTGAAGGTGCCGATCGTCGCGGCTTCTCCAGCCATCACCCATTTATCACCGATCTTGCGCCGGGCGCCGATCGACTGCGCCGCGTCTTCGATGACCGGCAGCTCGCCCGCCGCATCCATGATCGTCTCGATCGGCGCCATCTGCCCGAAAAGATCCACGGCGATGACCGCCTTGGTCGAAGGCTTGATGCCCGAGCTTACGGACTCCGCGGAGAGATTGAAGGTGTCCGGTTCTATATCCGCAAACACCGGCCTCGCTCCGACGTTGTGGACCGCGCCAGCCGTCGCGAAGAACGTGAACGGCGTCGTGAGAACTTCGTCGCCCTTGCCGATGTTCAGCGCTCGCAACGCGAGCAGAATCGCGTCGGTCCCGTTCGCGCAGCCGATCGCGTGCCTCGTCTGGGAGAGCTTGGCGACCTCGCGCTCGAGGCGCTCAACGGGCTCGCCAAGAATGAAAGATTGATCTTCCACGACCTTCATCATCGCGTT
>DASXYR010000401.1:0-17505 GCA_036502385.1 Gemmatimonadaceae bacterium | reverse complement strand
CATGACATTGTGCGCAGAGTTTCCAGCAGCGCTTCCTGCGCGTAAGTAGCGCGGGATGAGGCGTTGATGAGCGCCACGGACTTTCCGACCAGCTTGACATCGCTCACCAGCCAGTCCAGCGCATTTTTCATCGCGCCAGACACGCCGTGCGCGTATTCGGGGCTGCAGATCAGGATTCCGTCGGCGGCAGCCAGGGCCGCCTGAAATTTACGGACTGCTTCCGGCTCCTTGCCGTTGAGGTCGGGATTGAAGAGAGGCAGATCTCCGAAAGCCTTGTACAAATCGATTTGAACGCCGGGGGGCGCGAGTCGCGCGGCCGCGACGAGGAGAGTCGTATTCGTCGAGTGCGCACGAAGGCTACCGGAGATTGCTAGAATTGTGGTCACAACAGGAAGGTACGGCATGCTTTCACAGTTGGCTCTCGTAGCGCTTCTCGTCGCTCCGCCCTCCGCGATCACGTATATCGGGCGCGAGAATCAGCTGCACGTCACCATCCCGCGCGTTGCCGCCGATGCATCCATCGACGGCGCTCTCATCGAGCCGGTTTGGCAGCAGGCCGCGTTGCTCACCGGCTTCTCGCAGTTTTCCCCGCAGGATGGAATTCCAGCCGCCGATTCCACGCAGGTGCTGGTGTGGTACTCGCCAACCGCGCTGTACGTGGGAATTCGCGCATTCGAGCGGCATGGTGCGGTGCACGCGACGCAGGCCGACCGCGACAAGATCTCCGCCGACGACAATGTGCAGATCATGATCGGCACGTTCCACGATCAGCGACAGGCTTATGTCTTTGCCGTGAATCCGTTCGGCGTGCAGATGGATGGCACGATCGCCGAGCAGGGGCAGAGCCTGACGGGCGCCTGGACACCGACGCTCGCCGGCAGAGTCGCGCCCGATCTCAGTCAGGATTTTGTGTTCACGTCAAAAGGGCGGCTCACCGACTATGGCTACGAAGTGGAATTGACGATTCCATTCAAGAGCCTGAAGTTCCAGCCAAAAGATCCGCAGATCTGGGACTTCAACGTCGTGCGTCAGGTGCAGCACTCCGGTTTCGAGGACTCCTGGGCTCCAGCGAAACGGTCGAACGCATCGTTCCTCGGGCAGGCGGGAACCCTCGACGGACTCTCGGGCTTCGAGCGAGGACTAGTTCTCGATCTCAACCCGGTCCTGACGCTGAAGATGGACGGCGCGCCACAGGCAGACGGCTGGGGCTACGACAAGGCGCGCCCGCAGCTCGGCGGCAACGTACGGTGGGGGATCACCAACAACCTCACCCTCAACGGGACGATCCGTCCCGATTTCGCCGAAGTGGAGTCCGATGCGGGTCAATTCGTGATAGATCCGCGGCAGGCGCTCTTTTTTCCGGAGAAGCGCCCGTTCTTTCTCGAAGGTCTCGACCAATTCAGCACGCCACACAACCTGATCTACACGCGTCGCATCACCAAGCCGGATGCGGCGGTCAAGGTCACGGGCAAGGTCGCCGGCACGAGCATCGCGGCGCTTTCAGCGACTGACGATCCAAGTCTCTCGAGCACGGGACACGATCGCGCGTTGTACAACATACTGCGGGCGCAGCGCGACATCGGCGATCAGTCCCGGATCGGGGTGGCGTACACGGATCGCATCGTCGGGAGCGATTACAATCGGGTGGCAGATGTCGACGGGCGGATGGTGTTCGGACAGGTGTATAGCGGATCGTTCCAGGCGGCGGGCAGCTTCGACAAGACAAACGGCTTGACGCGCAACGCGCCATTGTGGGAAGGAATTTTCGCGCGCAATGGAAAACGCTTCGGACTTCGATACGTCATGACCGGCATCAGCGAGGATTTCCGGGCGTCGAGTGGATTCATATCGCGCCCTGGAATTGTGCACGCGGCGGTGGATCATCGAGGGACCTGGTTCGGTGAGCGCGGAGCGAAGATCGAGACGCTCACAGGCGACATCGTGCTGGATGACACGTGGCAGTACTCGCACTTCTTTCGCAGCGGCGATGCGCAGGACAAGAAATTCCATCTAAGCGGCAACGCCGGACTGCGCGGCGGCTGGAATGTGGGGCTTGGCGTGTACTGGGAGACGTTCGGCTTCGATCGCGGGCTGTACTCGAACTACCAGATACTTTCGCCCGCGGGCGACACGCTCCCCTTCGTCGGACGGCCGCGGATCACCAATCACGACTATGTTGCGACGCTGACGACGCCACAGTGGTCGAAGTTCAGCGCCAATCTTCTATATGTCGGTGGTCAGGACGAGAATTTCTTCGAATGGGCCCAGGCGAACATCGATCTCGTCGTGTTGTCGCTGAGCGTAAGACCCAATGATCGTACCCGCATAGACGGCGATCTCCAGTATCAGGACTACTGGCGTCGCACGGATCACAGTCTCGTCGGACGCAACCTCATCCCGCGCGTGAAGCTCGAGTACCAGCTCACACGCGCGATCTTCATGCGACTCGTCGGTGAATACGACCTCAGCCAAACGGACGATCTTCGAGACGAGTCACGGACGTTCTATCCGCTCTTGATCGATGGCCAGCTCGCGACCGCGACGCGCAACCGCTCACTTCACGGCGACTATCTGTTCTCCTATCGCCCAAATCCGGGAACCGTGCTGTTCTTCGGCTATGGCAGCGCTGCCGATGGACTTCCCGATCCGAACCAGCGCTTCAACTGGCAGCCGCTCAAACGAACCTCGGACTACTTCTTCGTGAAGTACGGGTATCTATTTCGGATGTAGAGCTCGTCCACTCACGCCGGGCGATTGGTTTTCCACCACTCCGTTGCCTGCTCCTCGCTCCACGGATCCAGGTCGATCAATGCGAGTGAGCGCGCCAGCTCGCCGGCACTCTGTGGCCTATCCTTGGGATCCTTGGCGAGACACGACAGGATGAGCCTCTCCAGCGGCGCGGGCACATGGAGCGCTCTCTTCGACGGCGGAATCGGCGTGGCCTGAAGATGCTTGGCGATCATCTGGAAGGTTTTATCCGCCTCGAACACGAGATAACCGGTGAGCAGGAAATACGCGACGCATCCAAGCGCATAAATATCTGCGCGTCCATCGACCTTTTCGCCGAGGGCCATCTCGGGCGACATATAAGCAGGGGTGCCGAGCGCCATCTGTCCCGGCATGGTGAGCAGAGTCTCGTCGGGAGTGGCGTCCGCGACCACTTTTACAAGACCGAAGTCAAGAACCTTGACGAAGTCGTGGCGCAAACCAACGCGTCCCAAATGAATGTTCGCCGGCTTGATGTCGCGATGAACGAGGCCGTAGGTATGGGCCTCACCGAGCGAGTCGCACACCTGCCGGAGAACGTGAATCACCCGATTCGCCGGAAGCGTACCCTGCTCGCGAACGAGGGACTCGAGATCGAGTCCGTCCAGAAGCTCCATCACTATGTAGATCGTTTCGTCGTCGGTGACTCCGAAATCGTAGATCTCCACGGTGTGTGGTGAGCGGAGGTTTGCGGCGGCCTCGGCCTCGCGGCGGAAACGGGCAACGGCAGTCTGCGCGGTGTCTGGATCCGCTCCTCCCAGCATCTCGGGTCGGATCAACTTGATCGCCGCCGGTCGGGCGAGCATGCGGTGCGTCGCTTTGTACACCTGTCCCATGCCGCCGCTTCCGAGCAACTCGCCCAAGTGATAGCTGCCGAGCGCGCGGGCCTTGCTGACCTGGTGTCCGAGACGCGTGACGACGTGCGAGATGACCACCGCGACGCCGACGAGGAGGTAATCGGGGTAGTGCATTGCCAGCGCGCTCGTCCATGACCGTCCCGCGATCAGCATGCTGAGCGGATTCATCGAGGCGGCGATGATTCCCGCAATGGTTGTCTTCTTCGGAGTGCTGGGGACGATCGCCGCAAACATGATCACGGCTACGCCGACCCAACTGATCATCGGAATGACGGACACATCACCGTGCATGACACTTGGGTGAAGCGTCAGGCCCAACGCCAGCGCGGTGAAGACCAGATAGACCAGGCCCAGATCCAGAATGAAGCGTGGATTCCTGGTGCTTCGCCGCGCGTACACGAAGAGGCCGAGCGACGCGACCGCACTCAAGCCCGAGACGATATCGGCGAAGTCGATTCGCAGCCAGCTTGCATCGGGTGAGATCGCGTGCAGAGCCAGGTGCCCAAGTACTGTGGCCAAAATCCAGAGTGCAGCCGCAAGAAGGGACATGATCGCGAGCCGTCGAGATGCTTCCTTGAGCAAATCGGGCGGGAGTTCTGACGCGCGTTTGCCCAACGCCCCTGACGCGGCAGGCGTCGATGGCTGAGGGGGTGCGATTAACTCAGGGGTCGGCAATGGGTTTTGGCTGCGCGTGGCAGGGCCTGAGTGATGTTGGACATCTAAGGATGCAACCATGCGCCTTTCGGCCAGGATTGGCAACTCGCAAACGGGGCGATACAACCTTTTCGGCCTTTCGATCATCAAAGCCTAATGCAGGCGAAGGTGGCTTTGGCGGGAGGTCGTTGTGCTTCACGCGATGGATGGGATCGGCTCAGGCTCGGCTCGATCGTATCATGGTCCGGCTCACGTCTGCGCGTTTGCTACGCTGGCGCTACTCCTCACAGGTTGCATGGAGACGGCCAGCGTCCTCAGTGAATTTCAGAGTGATCGGCTGGTCATAACGCCGGCGCGCAGAACGAGTGGTCCGTACGTCGACGAAACTTCCAGTCCGTATCCTGCCCCGCGATTCGTTCGAGAATCGCCGTCATCAAAAATCACTTCAGATGAATACTGGGCCGCAGTAGCCGATTTCAACCTCGCCGCGTCGCGCGACGCCGCTACGACCGGGCCCGAGATACGGTTCGTCGACGCCATCGCGCTTCTCGCCGCGGGAGATCGCGAAGGAGCCAAGAGAGCGTTCAATGGAATGGCCTGGCAGACCGACGACATGAGCGTGGCAGCGGCCTCTCAGATCATGCTGGCTGCCACGTTGATGTACGAGCACAAATGGTCGGAGCTGCGGGATCTGGGCAGCAACACGCAGATGGGTGCGGCAACTCGGCAGAACATCGTCGGCATGGAGCGATGGGGCGAGGCGTTCGTGGGTCTCGACTCGCAGGTGACGACATTCCCCGACGAACTGGTTGAGCTCCCGCTCGAGATGACTGCTGTGAGCACGCCAACCATCCTCGTCCGGGTAAACGGCAAGGAATATCACTTCTGGCTCGACACCGGATCGACCATCACGGTTCTCAGCTCCGATGTTGCCAGAACCACGGGAATCTCACCGCTCACCGATGACACGTTCACGATCGCAACGTTTGCAGGAGTAGCTCCCGCGAAGCCTTCCGTCGTGAAGCGCCTGGAGATTGGTGGAATCGTGCTCACCAATACTCCCGCGATCGTGATAGACGCGCAGCTGATGAAAGTGCAGGCGACCGCTGAAGGAGTGCCGTGGAACGGGTTGCGTGTCGACGGCATAATCGGGTGGGACACCATCCGGCAGCTCGATCTGTCGATGAACTATGGAGACGGCATCCTCACTATCAGGCGCCCACTCGATCTCGGTACTCGAGGCACATCGTCCCAGAACCTCACCTGGGTGGGCAGGCCGCTCGTCGACGTGACAACCAAACAAGGGTCCACTTTGCATTTCACCATCGATACCGGAGCCCAGGTCAGCTTCCTGAACGGGTCGGCTGTGAAAAAGGCGGGAGCGGTAGCTATCAGCTCCAACGCGCGTCCCTATGGGATCGCGAGAAACGGGGGGCAGTCTGCACAGGCGATCTCTGCGCTGCGTCTCGGCGTCGGCGGCAAATCATTATTGTTGAGAGACTTGATCGTCTACAACCCGGCGTCTTCCGGCATCATTCATTGCGATGGAATATTGGGGAGTGACATCGCACGATTCGGGACGATCAGGATAGATGCCACGAACGGGCTTTTCTCAGTCGGCGGATAAACGCTGAAACCCGTTTTCTACGCCGAGCGTACGTGTAACTATCCCACTCATTGAACCCAGAGAGAAAACCGTCTTGTCCCTTAGAAAGTACATCGCAGTTGTCATCGGATTTATCGTCGGTGGCGTCGCGCCGGCGCGAGCTCAGACCACGCCCGTCGCGACTGTAGCGCTGCCCAATGCTTCGGCGGCTCAGGCCGTCGGCACCATCACCATCGATGGGAAGCTTGATGAAGCCGCCTGGTCCAGCGCGACTCCGATCAAGGACTTCCACCAGCAGCAGCCCAACGAAGGCGTGTCGCCAACCCAGGGCACGGAGGTCAGGGTTCTGTACGATGCCCGCGCCATCTATATCGGCGCGCGGATGTACGACTCGCTGGGTGCCCGGGGGATCCGCGCGCCGCTGGCGAGAAGGGACCAACTCCTGGATTCGAATGGAAACAATGGCTCGTTCAACTCGCTTACGACCGACAAACTGATCGTCATACTCGACCCCTATCACAACCACATCGATCAGGCCTGGTTCGAGATAAACCCGGCCGGGGTTCGCGGGGATCAGTTCAACGGCGATCCGTCGTGGGATCCGATCTGGCAAGCGGCGTCGCACGTGGATTCCGCCGGGTGGACGGCCGAGATTCGCATTCCGTACTCACAGCTTCGCTTCGGGCGCGACAGCGTGCAGACGTGGGGCATGCAGATCTGGCGGTACACCGATCGACTGAACGAGCAGGACATGTGGTCGTTCAGGCGAAAGAGCGAAGCGGGTGGGGCGACCTATTTCGGATCGTTGCACGGGCTCCGCATTGAGCCCCAGCCGCGCCAGCTCGAGATACTGCCGTACGTGGAGTCGCGCGAGCAGTACAAGTTCGCCCAACCAGGCGATCCCTATCACAGCAGCAGTTACGGTCGCGTCAGCGCCGGGGCCGACGTCAAATACCTGTTGACCTCCAGCCTCGCGCTCGATGCGACTGTGAATCCGGATTTCGGCCAGGTGGAGGTGGATCCCGCCACCATCAACCTGTCGGCGTACGAGACCTACTACCAGGAAAAGCGTCCGTTCTTCGTCGCGGGGAACAGCGCATTCGATTTCGGAAACTTCAACTGCAACTTCTGCAGCAATACGTCGAGTCTCGACATGTTCTACTCGCGGCGCATCGGACGTCCGCCACAGCTGAATCCATACGTGGGAGGCATCGCCGCCTTCGCGAACACCCCTGACAACACGACGATATTAGGCGCCGCCAAGATCACGGGACGAACGAGCGGCGGTTACACGATGGGCCTTCTCGACGCGTTGACGAATCGGGAGACGGCGCAATATCTGCCGGCGCTCAATGCCGCCGAGCAGCGTCAGGAAGTCGAGCCGCTCACCAATTACTTCGTTGGACGGGTGAAGAAAGATCTGAATCAGGGCAACACCACGATCGGCGGTGCGTTCACTTCGACTCTTCGCCAGCTGAACGATACGATTATCGCCGACAGGCTCCGTCGCAACGCGGAAGTTGGGGGACTCGACTTCAACTACTTCTGGCACCAGCGAACCTATTCCTGGATCGGATCGACTCTCTTTTCAGACGTCGGCGGAACGACATCGGCGATAGATCTCACCACTCGCTCGAGCGCGCACTACTTCCAGCGCCCCGACCGTCGTGCCACGACCGACGGGCTCTTCGATGTGAATTACGACCCGAACGCGACGGCACTGAGAGGCTACGGCTTCTACACGCGAGTCGCAAAGAACACGGGCGACTGGTTCTGGGAGACGGCGCAGAACTGGAGGAGCCCGGGGTTCGAGACGAATGACCTGTCATTCCTGGATCGCGCCGACTACAAGTGGATGAACGCCAACGTCGGTCGCCAGTGGAACACCCCGGGCAGCTGGTACCGCAACGCGGTGATCCTTGGCGGCGGACAGCAGCAGTTCAACTACGACGGCGACAAGACGGATCTTCAGCAGCAGATCTACGCCGGCGCGCAATTTCTGAACTACTGGAATCTCCGCAGCTTCTACATTCACCGTCCCACGGTGCTGGATGATCGTCTCACGCGCGGGGGACCGGTCGTGAAGCGAACCGGTTACAACTTCGGCAACCTCGAGATCTCCACCGACGCCCGCCAGCGCGCCGTCTTCGATTTCAGCCTGCAGCTGGCAAAGGGAATCGACTCCGACACACACACGTTCATACTTCAGCCGGGGGTTGCGCTCAAGCCGGCGACGAACGTGTTCATCAGCCTGACGCCCAGCTACATCGCGGACGAGGATGCGGCGCAGTACGTCGAAGTGGTGGCCGATCCGACGGCGACTGCATTCTACGGAAACCGGTACGTCTTCGCGTTCATCAAGACGAAGACGCTATCGCTCGACACGCGCGTGAACTGGACGTTCACCCCGAATCTCACGCTTCAGCTCTTCGCGCAGCCGTTTTTCGCGAGCGGAGCGTATTCATCGTTCCGCGAGTTCGCGGCGACGCGGACTGCGCGCAAGCTCGTCTACGGCCAGGATGTCGGGACGATTACGCGCACACCGGCCACTGCGACGAGTGGGGCACAGTACACCGTCGATCCCGACGCGGCCGGACCTGCGCAGGCCTTTACGTTCGCCGATCCCGACTTCACGTTCCGCTCGCTGATCGGGAATGCTGTAGTGCGCTGGGAATACCGCCCAGGCTCGACCGTTTTCTTCGTCTGGACGCAGAATCGCACCGGGAGCGACACGAACGGGGATTTCGATTTCACGAGGGAGCGGACGGCGATCTTCCGCGACCGGCCAACGAACGTGTTTCAGGTCAAGGTGAACTACTGGCTCGGCAGATAGCCTAACGCGGGCGAAGCGCCCGCTCGTCGCGCGCGTTGAAAAGCTATCTTCTTCAGCGTGCTCGTCCCGAAAATCGTAACGGCTCTCAAGGATTACAACCGCGAGAAATTCCTCGGCGATCTTGTCGCAGGATTGATCGTGGGAGTTGTCGCGCTTCCTCTCGCCATAGCGTTTGCAATTGCGAGCGGTGTGACTCCGGGTCGCGGGCTCTGGACGGCAATCGTCGCCGGATTCCTCATAAGTCTTCTTGGCGGCTCACGGGTTCAGATCGGGGGGCCGACCGGTGCGTTCGTCGTCATAGTCTATGGCATCGTCCAGAAGTACGGAATCGACGGTCTGACCGTAGCGACGGTCATGGCCGGCGTGATCCTCGTGGTGATGGGAATCGCCAAGCTCGGGACGATGATCAAGTTCATCCCGCACCCAGTAATCACCGGGTTCACGAGCGGGATAGCGCTCATCATCTTCTCCGGCGAGATAAAGGACTTCTTCGGACTCCGCATGGGTGGAGTTCCCGCCGATTTCATCGGTAAGATCAATGCGTACGCGACAAACGCGACGGGTTTTACGCCCGAAGCATTGGCAGTGGCGCTGCTCGCGCTTGCGATCATTGTGCTCTGGCCACGGGTCAATCGGCGTATTCCCGGGCCCTTCATCGCGTTGATCGCAACGACGCTGCTGGTAAAGATGATGGGTCTGCCCGTCGAGACGATCGGATCCCGGTTTGGGGGAATCAGCGCGTCGGTTCCGCACCCCCAGATTCCTCATCTGTCTTTCCTGCAGATCGCGGCATTGGTGGGCCCGGCATTCACAATCGCTGTGCTGGCGGCTATCGAATCCCTGTTATCGGCCGTTGTCTCGGACGGAATGATCGGCGGACGCCATCGTTCCAACATGGAGCTGATCGCGCAGGGCGTCGCCAACATGGTGTCGCCGTTGTTCGGCGGGATCCCCGCCACCGGTGCGATTGCCCGCACGGCGACAAACGTGAAGAATGGCGGCCGAACGCCCGTGGCAGGAATCATTCATTCGCTCACGCTGCTGATCATCACCGTCTTTGCCGGCCGGTGGGCGGGCCTCATACCGATGGCGACGCTTGCCGCGATCCTGGTCGTGGTGAGCTACCACATGTGCGAATGGCGAACGTTTCTGGCGGAGCTCAGATCTCCCAAGGGCGATGTCGCCGTTCTTTTGACGACATTTCTGCTGACGGTGTTCATTGATCTGACAGTCGCGATCAGTGTTGGGATGGTACTTGCGGCATTCCTCTTCATGAAGCGAATGGCCGAAGTGACCAATGTTCGAGCGTTGAAGCAGGAATTCGACGATGAAGGTGTGGATCGCTATGAATCTGACGAGAATGGGATGCGGTTGAGAGACATTCCGGCCGGGGTTGAGGTCTACGAGATCAACGGAGCTTTCTTCTTCGGGGCCGCCGAGACATTCAGGGATACCATCGCGGCCATTGGAGGAAAGCCCAGAGTTCTGATCATAAGGATGCGGGATGTGCTGCTCCTTGATTCGACCGGGATGCACGCGTTGAGGGATGTGGTGCACCGAAGTCGGAAGGCCGGCACGGCCGTTCTGCTCTCCGATCTGCACATGCAACCGCTCGTCGCGTTGACTGGATCCGCCATTCTCGAGGAAATCGGACAGGAGAATGTTTGCGCGAATCTCGATGATGCGCTTGCTCGCGCGCGGGTGCTGCTCGAGTCACCGCCGACTCCGCGGCGGATCGCCGCAATGGGCGGAGCACCCTAACTGCTCACACTGATTGGCGTCGTGATAGTGGTCATCGGGTTTGTCCTTCGGGTGAACCCGTTGCTCGTCGTCACCGTCGCGGGACTCGCCACTGGAATCGCGTCCGGACTCGGGCCACTCGCTGTCGTCGCGGCATTTGGCAAGGCTTTCATCACCAGTCGCTACGTGGCGATCATCTGGCTGGTTCTGCCCGTGATCGGACTGCTCGAGCACGCCGGACTGAAAGAACGCGCGCGCTCGGTCGTGGCAGGATTGCGCGGGGCCACGACGTCGCGAATTCTCCTCGCCTATTTTGCGATTCGACAGATCACCGCCGCTCTGGGACTGACATCCCTCGGCGGACACCCGCAGATGGTGCGTCCGCTGATAGCGCCAATGGCGGAGGGAGCGGCGGAGAATCGTTACGGCGAGTTACCGCCCAAGGTGCGCAACCTGATTCGCGCGCACGCGGCCGGCGTCGACAACATCGCGCTTTTCTTCGGCGAGGACATCTTCATCGCGATCGGGTCGATACTGCTGATCAAAG
This sequence comes from Gemmatimonadaceae bacterium, assembly GCA_036502385.1. Classification (GTDB taxonomy): domain Bacteria; phylum Gemmatimonadota; class Gemmatimonadetes; order Gemmatimonadales; family Gemmatimonadaceae; genus UBA4720. The sequence continues at coordinate 6,502 of DASXYR010000401.1, read as the reverse complement.
GATTTCTCGACCAGAACGGAATCCACGTCGAGCCATCTCAGCTGGCGATCTGGGCAATTCCTACGGCGATTTGCGCGTTTGTCATTCACTGCACCAGACTGCTCCTTCTCGAGCGTAGGCTGCGGCGGAGCGTCGGCACCACGCAGGACGAGACATGATCACGCTCGAGCACATCTACTGGCTCACCGGTGTGATGATGGTTGGCGTTGCGCTGGTCAACCTGCGCGATCCCACCAATCCGCGGCGCTTCAACAACACCGCGTTCTGGGGGATCTACGCGATAACTTTTCTCGTCGGGTCGCGCTTGCCGGATGTCGTCAACGGGTTTCTCGTCATCGGCATGGTCCTCGTCGCGAGCGTTCGCGGGCTCGGCCAGGGCAAGAAAGAAGGATCGAGCAAAGAGGCGCGCGAGGCGAGCGCAACGCATTGGGGAAACAGGCTGTTCATCCCGGCCCTCGCGATTCCGGTGGTGACGGTTCTCGGCACGGTCTTGTTCAAGAAGATCAGCCTTCACGGAGCGCCACTTGTCGATATCAAACAGGTCACGGTGATCTCGCTGGCCATCGCCACGGTGATCGCGCTCTCGATTGGAATGGCGATGCTCAGGCCTCCATTGTTCGCGCCGATCAAGGAGGCGAGAAGGTTATTGGATGCAGTAGGCTGGGCAGCGGTGCTACCGCAGATGCTCGCCGCGCTGGGCGCGCTGTTCGCGGTCGCAGGAGTGGGTACGGTTGTGAGCGGGCTGGCGCAGCGGTGGATTCCGCTCGACAATCCATTGGTCGTCGTGCTGACCTACACAATCGGCATGGCCGTTTTTACGATGATAATGGGCAATGCGTTCGCGGCTTTTCCGGTGATGACAGCCGGCATCGGTCTGCCGTTGATCGTGCAGCGCTTTGGCGGTGACCCGACCATCATGGCGGCGATCGGGATGCTGTCAGGATTCTGTGGAACGCTGATGACTCCAATGGCGGCCAACTTCAACATCGTCCCAACGGCGCTGCTCGAGCTGCCCGATGAGAATGCGGTGATAAAGGTGCAGATTCCTACCGCGCTGATTCTGCTGGGCGCCAACATCCTGCTGATGAACTTTCTGGTATTTCGTCATTGATCTCCGGTTCAAACGCTCTCACTGGCGCACTCGCCTCGAAGTTTGCGAAGCTCGCGTTGTCGCACATAACGCGCGAGTATCCGAACCTTCTCTACCATATGGCAAATGGTCCCGGCGATGTCCGATCGCCGCGCGAGCTCCATCCCATCTTCTTCGGAAGCATGGACTGGCATTCGTGCGTGCACGGCTACTGGCTTCTCGCGACCGTTCTCCGACTGTACCCCGAGAACCCGGAGTCGGCGGCAATTCGTGACCTCTTCGACGCGCAGCTCACGCCGGCGAACGTGCTGGCCGAGCTCGAGTATCTCGACGGCCCGCTAAGAACGACGTTCGAGCGCCCGTATGGCTGGGCGTGGCTGTTGATGCTGGCCGCCGAGCTCAGTCGCCACGCCGGGGATGATGGCAGGCGCTGGAGCAACACAATAACTCCGCTGGCCGACGCGTTCGTAGTGCGGTTCTCGAACTTCCTTCCGAAGGCGACCTATCCGACTCGCGTCGGGACGCACTTCAACAGTGCATTCGCGATCACCCTCGCGCTCGAGTATTCGGAAGTGGCGGCCGATGACGCTCTCAAACATCTGCTCGTGAACAAGGCACTCGCGTGGTACGGCCACGATCAGAATTGCCAGGCGTGGGAGCCGGGCGGCGACGATTTTCTTTCTTCGGCGCTCATGGAAGCGGAGTGCATGAGGAGAGCGAGGGGGATGGACCAGTTTCGGATGTGGATGGACGGGTTTCTTCCAGGAATCGCGAAGCGAGAGCCGGCATCCCTGTTCGAACCCGCGATCGTCAGCGACAGAAGCGACGGTAAGATTGCCCATCTCGACGGACTCAACCTGAGTCGAGCGTGGTGCTGGCGCTCGCTCGCGATTTCGTGGCCCGACGAAGATCCTCGCCGGGCAATTGCACTCGACGCAGCCAACGTGCATCTCGCGGCGAGTATGCCACACGTCGCCGGAGATTACATGGGCGAGCACTGGCTGGCGACATTTGCGTTTCTGGCTCTCCTCTGACGCATCGACCCGGTCTCGACCCGATGGTGCCAACCTCAGAAATAGCCCGGGTAGACCCAACTCGACGCTCGGCGCTCATCGCGCTCTTCGTCGGAATACTCGCTATCGCGGGTGGATACACCGCCGCATTCAGCCAGGGTGGAACGCCGACATGGGCACCCTGGCTCCTAGCGCTCGGCATTCCCATAACCGTCGGCGCCATCATGATACTCGGTGCTGCCCGCGGAGCTCGTGGGGTTGGTCCGCTGAAGTTTCCATTCCTGTTCGTAGTCGCGATCCTTGCGATCGGATTCTGCGCGGCGCTCGCGCTGCCCGCGACCGAGGGTTCCCTCAGCGGACTCTGGCTCGGTCTTCCCGCGCGCGCGGCGGTGGTCATTTACGGTGTCGGGCTCCTTCCTATAGTAGTGCTCCCGATCGCGTACGCGCTGACCTTCGAGACCCAGACGTTGAGCGCCGAGGATGTCGAGCGGGTCAGAGAGCTGGGGCGCGCGTACAAGGCTCGATCGGAAGCATCACTCGATGGCGAGCCTGCTCAGCCGGACGACGAATGACCGGAGCCCTGTCTCACAGCTCACTGATCCAGGTTGCGTTACCGAGTGCGGCGCAGCCGGCGGTGATCGCGGTGGGCGTGCTGTACTTCGCAGTAATCGTCGCCATAAGCGCGTGGGCGGCGCGTAGAACGCGCACCGCCAGCGATTTCTTCGTCGGCGGGAAGGGAATCGGCCTGATCGCGCTCACCGTCGCATCGGTCTCCGTCTCCGTATCCGGTTTTGCGTTCATCGGCGGTCCTGGTTTCATCTACGCCGTGGGACTGGGCGCGATGTACATCGTGCTGCCGGCGGCGGTGACGAACGTCATGGGAGCGTGGGTTCTGGCGAAGCGGATGCGTCTGCTGGGAGAGGCGCGCAACCTGATAACAATTCCGGACGCGATTGGCGCCCGTTACCGCTCGCCGGCGGCGCAGGGACTCGCCGCAATCGCAATGATGGTGGGAATAGTCGGATACATGGCGACCAATGCGCTGGCGATGGGCGTCGTGATCAATTCGATATTCGGCGTCGGACTCGGCTGGGGAATCTGGATCGGCATGGGCATCACCCTGGCATACTCAGCATCGGGCGGGATTCTCGCTGGCATCTACAACGACGTCTTTCAGGGTTTGCTCATGGCCGCTGCGTCGGTGCTCGTCTTCCTCTTCGTGCTGAATTTCGGAGGCGGCCTCGGCGAGATCTCTCGTACCATTCTCGCACACGATCCGGCGTTTCTTGGCCCGTGGGGCAGACTCACTCCTCTCGCTGCCCTTTCGTTCTTCTTCGTGTTCTCAATGGGCTCGCTCGGACAGCCCCAGGCGGTGCACAAGTACTACATGCTCAGGGATCCTTTGCAGCTCAAATGGTATCCGCTGCTCAAGACGCTTGGCCTGGTGCTGGTGCTCCTTCTCTATTTCAGCGTCGGCGTGGGGGTGAAAGCATTCGTGCTCAGCGGACGGCTCGCGCCTCTTGGTGCCCCCGATCAGGCGACACCAGCTCTTCTGCTCAACGTCACGCCGATCGTCCTGGCGGCACTCGTATTCTCGGGAGTCGCGGCAGCGACAATGAGCGCCGCGAACTCGTTCATCAACATCGGCGCCGCGATCGTGACGCACGACCTGCCGATCGCCCTCGGCCGTCCTGTGAAGAACGAGCTTCTATGGGGGCGCGGGGTTACGGTCGTAATAGGCGTAGCCGCGGCGATCACGGCACAGAGATCCGGAACCACGGTGGCGTTCCTGGGAATCTTCGGCTGGGGTCTTTTTGCGTCGACGCTCGTTCCGGCGCTCGCGGTGGGACTGAACTGGGAGGGTGCAACGCGAGCGGGCGCGATAGCATCGATTGCGACGGGGTTAATCGTCACGCTCGCGCTCGAGACCGCTGCCTATCGCAAGGCTTTTACCTTCCCGGCCGGCGTGACCGCGTCGGCGGTTGCGATGGTCGCGTCGTTCTTGGTTTTCTTTCTGGTGTCGATGCTCACCCGGCGCACCGCACCTTCGACACTCGATCCGGACGTACGATTGGTGATGGAGCTGTAGCTTTTCGGGCAATCACTCCGTCGCCGACTGTTTCCCCGTCGGAGCTTCGACGACGCGCACGCTCTTGATGTTCACAAACTCGCGAATGCCGAATTCTCCGAGCTCGCGACCGAATCCCGAATTCTTGACGCCGCCAAAGGGAAGCCGCGCGTCCGAAGCGACCATCCCATTGATGAAGAGCAGCCCCGATTCGATGTCCGCTACGAACCGATCGCGCTCGACGGCATCGCGCGTCCATGCCGATGCGCCAAGCCCGAAGCTAGTTCCGTTGGCGATCCGAATCGCATCATTCAAGTCCTTTGCCTTGAACACCGAGGCGACGGGACCGAAGAGCTCCTCGCTCGCGGCCGGCGCGTGGGAAGGAATGTCGGCCAATACCGTGGGAGCGTAAAAGAATCCAGGCTGTTCGATCTTCTTTCCCCCGGTGAGAACTCGGGCTCCAGCAGCTACCGAGGCCTTCACCTGCTTGTCCAGATCGTCGCGAATTGCCGCGGTCGCGAGCGGACCAAGTTGGATGTTCTCGTCCATCGGATCACCAATCCTGATCGCTGCGACGCCGGCGACGAATTTCTTTAGAAACTCGTCGTAGATCTTTTCGTGGATGATGAATCTCTTGGCCGCGATGCACGACTGGCCGTTGTTGATCATCCGCGCCGTGACCGCCGTCGCCACTGCCTGGTCCAGATCTGCGCTCGGCATCACCACGAACGGATCGCTGCCGCCGAGCTCGACCACGGATTTCTTCAGATTCTTTCCGGCCGCGGCCGCAACTGCGCGACCCGCGCCTTCGCTTCCGGTCAGCGTGACCGCCGCGATGCGATCGTCAGCGATGAGACCTTCGACGGCCTCCGAGCCGACAAGAAGCGTCTGGAAGGCGCCTTCGACGAATCCGGCTCGCCGAAAAAGATTCGAAATTGCGAGCGCACACTGGGGAACGTTGGAGGCATGCTTGAGAATGCCCACGTTGCCGGCCATCAGAGCTGGTGCCGCGAAGCGAAACACCTGCCAGAGCGGAAAATTCCACGGCATGATCGCCAGTACGACTCCGATCGGCTGAAAGGCCACCCATGCCTTGCCGCCTTGCATCTCTACGGGCTGATCCGCGAGAAAACGCTCCGCATTCTCGGCGTAATACCGGCAAGCCGTCGCGCATTTCCTGGCTTCCTCGATCGCCGCACCAATCGGCTTTCCCATCTCGAGGGTCATCAGCCGGCCGAGCTCTCGACTCTCCGCTTCCAGCAGAGACGCCGCTTTATTCATATGGTGCGCGCGCTCGGAGAATGGTGCGCGTCGGTGTTCCCGGTACGCAGCTACCCCGCGGTCGAGGAATTCACCGATCCGCTCTAAAGAAACCGGCTCGAAGGTTCGAACGGTTTTACCGGTCGCGGGATTTACGCTCGAGATGCTCATCGGTGGTCGCTTTCGGAGTTCATCCACCGAAAGCTAAACGAGAGCATCTCAATGCTGGCATGCGGGGATGAAAAGCGTAGGGATCCATTGCGCGAGAATAACAACCAACGCGAGCGCGCTCAGGAACAACCCAACGGCGCCGAAAAACCACTCTGAGCCGGTCTGCACCGGTTCGTCGGTTGTCCGCGATTCTCCAATTTCGTTGAGCTCGCTCCAGCAGAGAAAGGCGGCGAGCCCGGTAATCGCCAAAGCAAGGATCGGGGGAAAATGGAGCAGCAGCACGTGGCCCGTTCTGCACGCCGGCCCCACGAGGTAATACGCGAGCTGCTGCTGGCCCCACGCCGCGGTGAGGGGGGCAAGCATTCCAAACCAGCGCGCTGTGATGGATCGATAAGTCAGCGCCTGGGCGGTTTCAGATTCCTTCGTGTCAGCTTTGAGCGGCATCGGCTACCATCGCGGGCCGAGGAAAATGAGAATGAAAAGAGGAATCCACGTGATTACGACGAAATACCAGAAAAAGGAGTTCTCCGTGACATCGACGTAGTGTTTCTCCTCGGGCTCGAGAAACAGGAACAGCAGCGCCAGGCCCATAGTGTCCATGACATCGAACACCGCCGTATACCCATGCGCAAAGAGAAGCGCCCAGTTGATCGAGCCGTACGCGCTGGCATCCCAACGCACGTTGAGGGCGAAGAACTCGAAATACCGAACTACCAGGACCGCGATTCCTATGAGACTATGTACGAGGAGCCAGATGAGTGTCGATCGCCTGTCCTCTGCTTTGGCAGCGCGCGCGGCAAACCAGGCCGGGACGCAGCTGAGTAGCATGAGCACCAGGTTGAGGGTCGGAACGCCAAGTGATGGCAGTCGGGTGTGGAGCGGGGGCCAGGTTGGCGCGGT
>DASXYR010000400.1:0-2984 GCA_036502385.1 Gemmatimonadaceae bacterium | reverse complement strand
CACCTTCTTCTTGACGAGCTCAGCGAGCGGCGTGTACGCTTCTCCCTTGTGCCGCCCTCCGAGAAGGAGGACGGTTGGACGCTCCATTCCGTCAATCGCGACAGCGGCAGAGCTTACGTTCGTCGCCTTGGAGTCGTTGATCCACTGCACGCCGCCGTACTCCCCGACGAGCTCCAGGCGGTGCGGCAGAGAGCGGAATGTACGTAACGCCGCCGCGATTCCCTTTCGCGATTGCTGCGTCTGATGCGATCTCTCGGCCACCATCACCGCGAGCGACGCGGCTAGTGCATTAGCCACGTTGTGCGACCCAAGCAACGGGAGATCACTCCGATCGAGAAGCGGCGTCCCGAGCACAACGAGCTGGTTGGTCCGGGAATCGAAGTATCCGGGGGCCTCGTTCACGAGCGAGAACGCAAACTTCTCACCGGCTACGTCGCCCGCCATGCGCTCGGCAAGCCTGTCGTCTCCATTTATGACCCACACGGAGTCGGCAGTCGCGTTCGCGAACAGACGCGCCTTGTCGGCGAAGTAGGCTTCTACAGTCGCATAGCGATCGAGATGATCCGGGCTCAGGTTCGTCAGCACACCAACGTCCGGCTTGAGACTCGGCGTGTCGTGCAGCTGGAAGGAGGACATCTCGAGCGAGATCCACCTGGGCTGGCGCTCGCGAGCGGCGATCTCCGATAGCGGCGTCCCAATGTTTCCCGCTTCGACGGCTTCGAGGTCGATTCCGCGCAGCAGGTGCGCGATGAGCGCCGTCGTCGTTGTTTTCCCGTTGGTACCGGTTATGGCGATCAGCCGCGGACCCGCGAGAAAGTTGAGTGCAATCTCGACTTCGCTCACTACCTGGATCCCGTGGTCACGCGCAAAGGCGAGCGGCCGCGCCGAGGGAGGGACGCCAGGGCTCGTCACGACAAGGCCCGCGCGACCCAATCGCTCCAGATCGTGGCGTCCGATGTCGACGATGATTCCCTGCGCGCGCAGCTCCTCGGCGATGTGCCCGGTGTCGGGCGACGACGCGAGATCTGAAGCGTAAACGTTGTAGCCGTGCTTGCGGAGAAGGGTCGCCACGGCGCGGCCGCTGCGGGCGAGGCCGATGACGGCAATCTCGCTCTCGCGCGGCGCGAGCTCGCGCGGGGTCATCGCAACTTCAGCGTGCTCAGGGCGATGAACGCGAACAACACTCCGATGATCCAGAAGCGCACAGTGACCTGCGCCTCATCCCACCCCTTGACTTCGAAATGGTGGTGGAGCGGCGCGCGTCTGAAGACCCGGTGCTCGCGCGCGTACTCGAGGCCGTATCGATGCTTGCGATACTTGAAGACGAAGCGCTGCAGGATGACCGAGAACATCTCGGCCACGAACACAGCTCCGACAAGCACGAGGAGGAATTCTGACTTGAGGAGAATCGCAACCGAGGCGAGAGCGCCCCCGAGCGCGAGCGACCCCGTGTCTCCCATGAAAACTTCAGCCGGGTGCGTGTTGTACCACAGGAATCCTATGCACGCACCCATGACGGCAGTGCAGAACACCGTGAGCTCTCCCGCCCCGCGGAGGTAGTACACGTAGAGGTACTGGCTCGCATCCACCCGACCGACGACGTAGGCATAGAATGCGAAAGTAAGGAAGGCAATCGCGCAGAGGCCGGCCGCCAATCCGTCCAGCCCGTCGGTGACGTTTACCGCGTTGCTGGTGCCCGTCATCACGAACGTCACGAACAGGACGTACAGCCAACCCAGGCCGGCGGTGAGCGGAACGATCAGGATGTATTTGTAGAACGGCAGCGTCGTGGACGCGCCGGGAAGTGACGAGAGCGGGTGCTTCCAGATGTAGTAGCCGATGGCAAAACCAAGTGTGATCTGGCCGACGAGCTTGTAGCTCTCGACGAGACCCGTGTTTTTCTTTCCCTCGAGCTTCTGCTTCAGCTTGAGATAATCGTCCCAGAACCCGATCACCCCCATCCACGCCATCGACACCATGGCGAGGAGCACGTACCGGTTATCGAGCTTTGCCCACAGCAGCGTGCTGGTGAGGCTCGCCCCGAGGATGATCAGTCCGCCCATGGTGGGGGTGCGACCCTTCTGCTGGTGAGCGTCGGGGGTGCCTTCGCGGATCACCTGGTGCAGGCGCATTCTGCGCAGCCGCCGCATGATTCCAGGACCGACGACGAACGTCAGCAGGAGCGCAGTGACGGCGGCACCGGCGGCGCGAAAGGTTATCCACTGGAACAGTCGCAGAAACCCGAAGTGCGGCAATCCTACGAATGGAACGAGCAGATAATTCAGCACTATGCGGTCGCCCAGGTGGTTAGGTGTGGTACAAGGCGCTCGAGCTGCACCCCGCGCGATGCTTTCAGCAAAATGATAGCGTCCCGCTGGAGCCTTCCCTCGAGCTGCGGCCAGAGGTCTTCCACATCGGACGCGGTTATCACGCGCTCGCCCATTTTCTGCGACTCGAGCGCCGGCGCGAACTCTCCGATTCCCGCAACGATGTCTGCCCCCGATGCCAACGCGAGACCAGCGATGTCGGCGTGACATTGCGCCGATGCCGCGCCAAGCTCCCGCATCGTACCTAGGACGATTACCCTCTGCCGTCCGGTACCTGTCCCCTGAAGAAGCTCGATTGCCGCGCGCGTCGAGCCTGGATTGGCGTTGTAGGCGTCGTTTATGAGCGTAACTGTACCCACCTGTTCCCACGCCACGCGCATTTTGGGCTGCGGCATCGCCGCAATGCCGGCGCCAGCGTCCTCATAGGTCACGCCACACTCCCGCGCGACCGCAAGCGCGAGCATCGCGTTTCTCAGATTGTGAAGCCCGCGCACGGGAGGACGGATCGTTACACCTCCGATCTCGATGACGCCGAGCCCATCGGGGCCGATCTCCCATCGGTCCGGCTTCATCTCCGCGTTCGGATCCAGGCCTGCAATCACAACTCGCTTTGCTTTGCCGCGAGCCGCCGCTGCGATCTCGGGTTGAGCCGATGGT
>DASXYR010000399.1:0-6273 GCA_036502385.1 Gemmatimonadaceae bacterium | reverse complement strand
CCACTATCGGTGAGGCCGAGCCATGCAATCGCGCTCTGAACACCCCTCGCTCGCGAATCGCACGCGGGTGTCGCGGTCGATTCCGCGCCGCCTCGTGGCCGAAGGGAAGCTCCACCTGCTTCCGGTCTATGCGCTTCTTAGAACGAGCGATCTCGCCCGCGAGGGAATCGAAAACTCGGGAAGCTTTCGTTTCGCCGACCACATCTACCGTTCAAAACCGAGCGGACGTTTCGGCGTGGGCACGCTGCTGGACGGTGTGCTGCTGAAGCTGAGAGGTGCCCGCTCGATGCGGAGCCGCTTCTTCCACTCGCAGCGCGAGATCCACTCCGTGCTGCATCCCTGGGGTCAGACTGCCGACGCTCCGACGTCGGACGGGGACACCGCGTTCGTGCTGTCCGTACCGTGTGGGATCGCGCGTGATCTTTTCGAGGTCGCGGAGAATCTCCGGAAATACCATCCCGCCATTTACGAGCGCGTCCGCTTCATCGGCATTGATCTCGATCCAATCCCAATCGAGCTATCGCGAGAGCTGACGCGGGACCACCCGAACTTCGACTTCCGGCAGGCGGACGCTCTCGAGCCATCCTGTCTTCCCCAAGGTGTGGATGCCATAGTCTCGCTCGGTTTCGGCGAGTTCCTCGACGATGACCAGCTGCTCGACTTCTACCGAAGCTGCCGCTCCGCGCTCCGCAAAGGAGGCCGCTTCATCACCTCGGCCATGAGTCGCGACAGGATCGGTGACTATCTCGCGCGCGAGCTGGCCGAGCTCCACACACATTACCGTACGCCGGCGCAGCTTACCGGGTTACTGCGGTTGGCGGGGTTCGATTACGTCCGCGCGGAGCCCGACGCAGTTGGCCTGCAGACGCTGGCTGTCGCAACGGCGGATCGCCGATGATTTACGAAGAGCATCTTCGCACCGCGGAAGCAGGAGCGTGGTCGCTGGAACACGTTCCGTGGTCACAGGTCGACCCGCGCGTTGCATCAGACGAGCACGACATTCTATCGGCGCTCCACGACGCGGCGTTGATCGAGGGCTATCTGCCGGTCTTCGCGCCGCGCCTCATGCGACTGTTATGGGACGACATCGACGCCACCGCCATCCTCAGCCTCGAGATGTACGAGGGGCTGAAGCACTACACGGCACTCAAGCGATACCTCGACGTCGCGGGCTACGCGCCAGCCAAAGTGTCCGAGGCTTCGCTCGTGAGCGCGCGCGCGAAGGCAGCAGACATCGAGTATCACGAAGAGCACATCGTCACCTACCTCACGCACTTCATGTGCTCCGAGCTGTTTGCCGCGCATTTCTTTCGGCGGCTTAGCGAGCAAACGAAAGAACCGGTGCTGAGAGAGCTGCTTCAGAACATGAGCCGTGACGAGCACCGTCACAGCGCCGGAGCCGGGGCCTTGCTCAAGAAACGCATCGACGCCGACCGTTCGGTCGCGGCAGAAGTTCTGATCGCCGCCGAGAACTTCCGGCACTACGGCAGCGATGTCGTCGAGGTGCCGGTGGCCGAGGAAAACGACTTCGAAGCAGTGATGGCAATGAACAGAAAGGTGAGACAGGTGTGCGGCCTTGCGCCCACAGAGCACTTCAAGGAGGAGCTTACCCATGGTTAAGAAACGGCTGGAGATCAGCAGGAACGAGCTCTGGCTCCTGAGCTACTATCGGGAGTCCGAGCTGGCCGGCGCGCTGCTGATGGGACGTCTCGCGCAGCAGACCGACGACGATGACCTGCGTGTTCGCCTCACCGAGCACTGCGCCGAAGAGGCTCGGCACGCATGGGCATGGACCGAGACAATTCTCGAAGTCGGCGGAACTCCGCTGCGCGTGAGCGAGACCTACCAATCACGCTACCAGGCATTGCTGGGCGATCCGTTCAGCGTGCTGGACGTGCTCGCGCTCAGTCAGATCTTCGAGCGGCGCGTGGTGCGCCATTTCCGCGCGCACCTCGGCTGGCCCGGGACCCATCCCGCTGTCAAGCGCACCCTCCAGCAGCTTATGGACGACGAGGTCGGCCACATTCGCTGGGTGAAAGATCGTCTCGATGCCCACGCGGCGGTGCACGGACAGGCCGCCGTGAAGGAGATGCTCGACCGGTATCAGCGAATCGACGATCAGGTATACGGTGAGCTGGTCGAGTACCGCGATCGCCTCGAAGAAGTATTCCGTCCGCGGCGGATCGAGGTGTCAATCGAACGGCGGCTGCGCGAGATCGCGTCAGAAGTGCTCGGCCGCGACGGAATCGAGATTAAGAACGACAGCTCGCTCGCCGAACTCGGCGCCGATTCGCTCGACCTCGTCTCGTTCATGATGGCAGTGGAGGAGGCCTTCGAGGTGGAGTTTACCAGGGAAGATCAGAAAGCGATGCGCACGCTGGCGGAAGTGTCCGCCAGGGTGCGGGAGCTACAGCGCGCGCGTCAGGTGGCGTGAGCGCTCATCAGTGCGAGATCGTCAAGACACCCGCGACGGAGTCGTAGCTGGCGGTCAGAGAAGTAAGATTGCCGGTGCGCTGACCGCCGCTCCAGGTCCCGCTCGATGTAAAGCGCGCTCCGTGACAAGGGCACAGGAACGACGATCCGTTGATTCCGACGGTGCATCCGAAGTGTGGGCAGATGAGGGAAAAGGCGGCGAATGTGTCCGCTCCGGTGCGCACAACCGCGACCGGTGTCCCCCCGCTGTCGACTCGCGCGATTCCTCCCACGTTTGCCAAAGCGGCGTAGCTGGATACCTGCACCGACAAGGACACTGGTCCGGTTGTGGTGCTGCCAGTTGCGTCCGTTGGCCCGCCGCACGCCGTCACCAATAGGGCGGTGACGGCCGACGCGACAGATGTCGTGAGAAAATCACGCCTGCTCGTGGGGGACGACTGTCCGCAGTGTGCACAGCCGTCGCGGTTGATGTCCATCGTCATCGATCCTTCATTCAAATCGCTTGTTGTGAGAGAGCCTAGAGCTTCACCACGGCGGCTGCCCACTGTGCCGCGTCCTCGTCGCTGCGATAGAGCGTGTCGGGATCGACTACGATGTTATTAGACGCGTCGCGTCTGATTCCAAGACGGTCCATGTTTCGCGTTGCGCGTCCCGTAATGAACTCGCCATCGGGCTGATACTGGGAGTGGTGCTTCGGGCATTGAAAGCGCATTGCGGATTCATTCCAGCGAAGCGCGGTATTCTGGTGCGGGCACGACAGGTTGAAGGCATAGACTTCATCCTTGTCGCGGACGAGGATTACTTCGTTGTCGCGATCGATCTCCGCACCGTCCGTCGTTGGCACGGCGTACGAGAGCATCTTACGCCCGGCAACCGCGGAGCTCAGGACTTTTGCGGATGCGCTGCGGATCGGAAGACCGAGCGCGATTGCGCCCAGCGCAAACGCCGAAGCTGTGCGAAGAAACTCGCGTCTGTCGGTAACCAGGGGGCAGCCTCCGCAATCCGCGTCGGCATCACGATCTAAAGAGTCAGGGGACCGCATTTTGTCATTTCCGGTTCAGGTTGCCAGCGTCGTCAGGACGCCTCGACCAGTACTACACCGGCAAGAACGATTGCGGTCCACAAAAACATGCTCGCGCCAGCAGCGAATCGAAGTCTCTTCCAGAGGTTCTGTATGGGCGGCGCGCTCTGGGATAGCAGCGTCCCCGCGCGGAGCTTTTGCTCCGTGCGCTGAAGCAGCACGCCATTGATGAGCAGGAGCGCCACGAGGCTCATTTTCGTCCAGTAGATCGGTGATGGCCCGAAGGTCTTCACGTCCGCGAGCGCGAGCAAGAGCCCGCTCGCGAATATCACCGTCAGCCCGCCAATCACCCACGCGTGAGCGTTGCCAAGGTCAACCAGAAGGCGACTCCGATCATCCTCGGTTCCGCGCAGAGCGCGAAATGTCGCGCGGTCTGATGTCACTGCGAGTCCTCCAGCGAACAGAAGTCCCGCGAGGTGGAAGAACGTGACTGTGCTAGAGACGGCTGTCGAATTGCTGTAGAAATCCGACCAGGGTTGGACAGCCGTCTCAATCGACTTTAGGACAGTTGCTGCAATCATGGATCAGTTGTTGAAAAACCACATCATCACGGTTCCAGCCGTGGCGAGCGCCATGGATGATATCGCGATAGCGCGGTGGTGATTGGCGGCGGTCTGGCTGTCCTTTGCGCTGCCGCCGCTCGCGCCCGCCCAAGCGAAGCCCGCATCAGCGCCGAGCATTGCGGCCGAGTGGATGAAGCGGCGGGTGCGCCCCTCGGGATTGCTTCGTGACTCCCAGAGGTTCCATCCGCCTGTCACGCTGTTGATAGTGAAGAGCGCGCCAAGCCCCAGCGCGACGGTCGTGTGCGCTGTCTTGAGACCGCTCGACGGAAATCCTGTCCGCTCCTCGTTCAACAGTCGCTGCCCGAGAACGTACTCGGTGGCGAACAATGGCAGCTCGGTGTAACTGGCGATCTGGTGGATTCGGAGGCGCGTGTAGTAGGCATCGCTGTACTCGATAGCACGCGGGCGTTTTCTCTTTGGGACGGTATCTCTCGAATTCAGGCTATCCGCGACAATCGACATCGGTTGAGAAAAAGCAACGGGTGCGAGTCTCGGCCCCGTTTGACCTGGTGTCGATAGCGTGGCAACCGCGATCAGTTGGAGGAGCATGGCTTAGGGCTACATCGGAAAGTGATGATCACGGCAATGCACGATGCATTCCGCGCGTTACGCTGTCATCTGCGGGTAATGCTCGAAGACTGGTGTAATCCCGGCGACAGCTTGATTCGCCGGAATTAGCCCGGTCTTAGAGGCGCGACTCCGCCTGCGCGCTCGGGGCGGAATCGCGACTGTCGCGCATTATCGCGGGCCGCGTAGGACCCGTACCGGCGCCAGTCTTCTCGATCGCGCGGGTGATGTCGTCGAGATCTCCCGCGCCGAGCTCCAGCGTCGCGGCACCGATCCATCCGTCTACCTGTTCCGCTGATCGCGCTCCGACGATCGCACCGGTAACTCCCGGCCACACGAGCGTCCACGCGATCGCCAGCGCCGACACTGTCGTGTCGTGACGACGCGCAATCGGAATCAGCGCGTCGCGCAGCGCGAGATTCCTCTCGAGCTTCGGAGTCTGAAAGTTTGCGGAGCGCCTCCGCCAATCGTCGGCCGCCATCTTCTGCACGCGGTCCGCGGTGAACGACTCGGTGAGAATGCCGGACTGCATCGGGCTATAGACGATGACGCCCGTCCGATTCGCGCGGCACCACGGAATCTCGGACGCGGCCATCTCGCGCCTGATGAGCGAGAAAGGCGGCTGCAGGGAATCGACGTGATGCACCGCCTCTGTCTTGCGCAGCAATGAGACATCGAAGTTCGAAACGCCGATCGCGCGCACTTTTCCCTCGTCCTGCAGCTGCACCATCATCCGCCACGATTCCTCGACGGACGTCCCCGTGTCGTCATCCGGCCAATGGAACTGGTAGAGATCGATTCGTTCGACTCCGAGACGCCGAAGCGATGCCTCGCATTCCCTGCGGATCGATGCGGGAGTCAGAATGCGCCGGGGATCCTTCGTGCGATCCTTCGCGTCCCAGACGAGGCCGCACTTGGTGAAAACGTAAGGGCGGTCCGCTCCTTTGCGCTGCTTGAGAACGCGGCCCACCACTTCCTCCGAATGACCCAGCCCGTAAACCGCGGCGGTGTCAATCCAGTTTATGCCCAGCTCGAGTGCGCGATTCATCGCCGCGATTGACTGATCGTCGTCCTGCGGACCCCAGCCGAACGCCCATCCACCGCCGCCGGTCGCCCAGGCGCCAAATCCAACGCGCGTGATGTTGAGGTCTGTCGAGCCGAGCTGACGAGTCGGAAGCTGCGTGGCCATAAAACAACTCCTTCGGGAAACTTTGATCGCAACCGTAGAGAGCATTCCTTCTGCGATAAATGTGCGCGGCCATTCTACCGGAGCTACCTAGGCTGTAGGCGGTCGGTTCCGACCAGTGTTTCTTGCACTCATTAGCCACTCTATGAGGCAGAGGGTAGGGTCTGCGAGACCGGTGAGACCGGTGAGAGTGTTGTTGTTACTGCGCCTTTCAGGGGTTGGAATGGGCGGCTGTTACTATTTCAATTCTGTTCCTATTGAGAGCCGGCATCCGACGTCCGCACAAATCGAAGTCCTCACCGGTCTCACGGGTCTCACCGGTCTCCCCCATTTCCCCTTGTCCCTCCAAGAGTCGGGCTTCGAAGCGGGACCAAGCAAGTTGACCCATCACTCATAAACACTGGCGACGCACATCCCCTCGCGTCAGGTTATCTCGACAGTCG
>DASXYR010000398.1:0-3509 GCA_036502385.1 Gemmatimonadaceae bacterium | reverse complement strand
GCTTTACCTACGCACTGGGGCGGGCTTTGGTTACCCCGCCTCAGCGCGTCACTCCAAGAGCTGCGTCCTATGCCGGCGCGCCGGCTGCCATACCCTCCGTCGTGGACGCGGCGCTTCCTCCCTTTGGCCTGAACGAAAGTGCAAACAGGATGAATACCACCAGCGCCCCCACTGAAGGGACGAGCCAGATGGAATGCCAGTCGTGCGTGACCTTGAGGCACTCGTGCGCGGCCGCCGCCGCATCGGTGCAAGCCGGGTTTGGCACCGCGTAGCGATTCACCACCGCGCCCGACACGAACGCACCGATAAAGTAGCCGAGCCCGTTGGTGACGAAGTTGATGAGACCTTGCGCGGCGGCGCGCACTTTCTCACCGGCACGCTGATCCGTATAAATCTGGCCGGCGACGAAGAAGAAATCATAGCACACGCCGTGGAGCAGAATGCCGATATAGATCAGCGCCATTACGGGGCCGACGGCCGCCATGCCGAAAGCGAGGTAACGAAGGGCCCACGCCGCCATCCCGACAAGCATAATGACCTTGATGCCGAATTTCCGCAGTGCGAAGGGCAGCAACAGCATGAATCCAATCTCGGACATCTGCCCGAACGTCTGAATGAAGGCGGGGTCGGGGGCCTTGACCTCGTTCAGGAATGGATTCGCGAACGTGTAGTAGAACTGGAGCGGAATGCAAAGAAGGAACGACCCCGCCACGAAGATGAAAAAGTCGCGGTTCTTGAGGAGGGCGAGTGCATCCAGCCCAAGCGCATCGCGCACGCTGAAGCTGGTGCCGGCGGCCTTCGGGGGGGTGTGAGGCAACGCGAGCGAATACGCGGCCATAACGATCGAGGCGCCGGCGGCGAGCCGCATCGGAAGAACGAGTGCGTCAGCGTGAAATACTTTGCCTACCAGAATTCCCGCGACGATCCACCCGATGGTTCCCAGAACGCGAATGAACGGAAAATCGCGGCCGGGATCGCGCACATGGTGGAAGGAGATCGAATTCGTGAGAGACAGCGTCGGCATGTAGCACAGCGCGTACAGGATGAGAAGCGGATAGAACGTCGCGAACGTGGTCTGCAGCGAGACCATGTACATGAGAACGCCACCGACCAGATGCAGCAGCGCCAGAAGCTTCTCGCTCGAGAAGTACCGATCCGCGACCACGCCCATGAAGAAAGGCGAGACCAGCGCGGCGATCGCTGTCGCCCCGTAAGCGAGACCGATCTCGCGGTCGGTAAAGTGGAGCGTCTGACCGAGATACGTTCCCATCGTGACGAACCAGACCCCCCAGATGAAATACTGGAGGAACATCATCGTCGAGAGCCGCGCTCTTGCGCTCATTATTTGATCTCCCGAATTCGGACGTTGCGAATCGCGAGCGCGCCGTCGTGGTCCCCCTGGATCCCGATGTACCCGCGCGCCGCTTTACCGTAATTCGGATAAGCGATGAACTTGCTCGCCTTCACCTTGGCCACCCAGTCGGGACTGCCCAGCTCGTACTCGACCACCTTCTGACCATTCAGCCAGTGCTGAACGCGGTTCCCACTGACGACGATCAGACTCGAGTTCCACTCGTCGAATGGCTTGACCACCCCGGCGGGAGACGGGTAGAGCGCGTAGTCCGCGCCAGCGGACGTGAGCCTGCTCTGTCCGTCCGGATGGTTCGCGTCGTCGAGGAGCTGGTACTCGGGCGCGCTCCAATAGATGTGGTCGTACTCCTCGGTGCCGCGATAGAAGACGCCGGCGTTTCCGCCCTTCGCCAGCTTCCAGTCGAACGCGAGCTCGAAGTTCCCGAACTGATCCTTCGTGATAATGTCTTCGGCCGATCCACTCTTGGTCAGCACGCCATCCACAATCGTCCATGCGGCGGGAAAGGTCTGCTGCTTGTATCCACGCCACGCCGAGGTACTGGTCCCGTCAAAGAGTGATCGCCAGCCGGCAGCTCGCTGTTCCGCGGTCAATGGTGTTGCGCCAGACGCGGTGCTACTCGCTGGAACGCTGTTGCCCGCAGTGGAGCAACCCACGACAAAAAGCGCCAGCTGAGAGATGATCGCCGCGCGCACTGCTGCTCCGTGCATCATGGATTCCCCTGAATGAGTTGGTCAGACTGCCCAGCCTGCGCGATAGTCTCGCGTCAGGTATTGATTGGCTTCTGGAATGTTGGTGACAGCCATCCGCTCGCCATCGTACAGGATCTTCCTGCCCTGCCCCGTGCGGAGCGCCACTATCCCGAGCAGCATCGTCTCCGTCAGCTGGGCCGCGTACTCGAGTGGCGAGCTCGCCTTGGTCTCGCCCTTGATCGCCTTCACCCAGTTCATCTCGTGACTCCACGGGATTCGCGCGTAGGTCTTGGGCACGAGCGCCGCTTCCTCGGTGAGCGACACCGGAAACAAGCGCGGGTTCGAGCCGTAGGTGTCGTTCATCAGAATTCCCTTCTCGCCGATGAAAATGACGCCGCCCTCGCTCTTGAGCGTGACGTCGTCCGGCAATACATCCGGCCGCGGCGGATATAGCCCCCCGTCGTACCAATTGAGCTTGACGGGCGGCTGCGCCCCGCGTGCCGCGAATTGATAGTGGACCGCCGTAGCCACGGGATAAGAGACGGGCCTGTTATAGCCGCGCGCCTCGCGCGATCCCGCTGGCGCGCTCGGATCCGGCGGAATCGGCATCGTCCCCCACTGGGTGGACGTCGCCTCGATGCTCGTCGGGTACGTCAGTCCCAGCGCCCAGAACGGATGATCGATCAGGTGCGCGCCCATGTCGCCGAGGGCGCCGACGCCGAAATGAATCCAGCCGCGCCAGTTGAACGGGTGATAGATCGGATGATAGGGGACGTTTTCCGCGATCGGTCCCAGATAGAGATCCCAGTGCAATCCCGGAGGAACCGGATAGGATCCCATCGCCGATGCGAGAAGCTGGTTTACGTACCGAAAGCTGTACGGATTTCCGAACGGGCTCGGCGGAGCGGCCGGCGGAGGGCCGCCGGTTGGTCGAGGGACTCCCTGCGGCCAATAAACGACTGGGCGATTTGTCCAGACGTGGACCTCGTGCACGGGCCCGATAACCCCCGCCTGGATCCACTCATTGATCAGGCGGGCTCCCTCACTGGAATGCCCCTGATTCCCCATCTGCGTCACGATCTTCGGATTGGCGAGCGCCATCTCTCGCAGCACGCGCGCTTCGTGAACCGAGTACGTGAGCGGTTTCTGCACGTAGACGTGCTTGCCCGCCTGCATCGCCGCCTTCGCGGCAGCGGCGTGGACGTGATCGGGTGTGGCGATGACGACGCCGTCGATGTCCTTCTGCTTGTCCAGCATCTCGCGGAAATCCGAGTAGCGCGCGGCCTTGTCGAACTTCTGCTTGAGTGTGATGCCCTCAGGCCGGTCTTTTTTTTCGTCGTCCTTGAGCTTGTCGGCGACCTGTTTCTCCGAGAAGCCGAAATCGACGTCGGCGAAAGCGACGAGATTCTCCGTCTTGGCGAGCTCGAGCGCGTTCTCCGATCCCATCC
>DASXYR010000397.1:0-2721 GCA_036502385.1 Gemmatimonadaceae bacterium | reverse complement strand
AGCTGCACCCCAATCCCGACGACAACCGGGTCGTGCATCCCGAATATGGCGAGCAGCTGACGCGGAATCAGAAGAAAGAGCGCACCGATGATGGCGGCGCTCGTAAATCCGATTCGCGCCGCCACCCGAACCGCCGCCGCTGCTCGATCTGGCTGCCTCGCTCCCAGATTCTGTCCGGCAATCGCCGCGGCCGACCCCATCAGCCCGACGGACGTCCACGTCACGAGCGAGAACAGCTGCGTGTAACACACCGCGAACGCTGCCTGCGCGGCGGCGCTCTGTGGAAGAGCACCGATGAAAGACAGCATCAGCACGCCCCCGACGTTCGCGGCGATCCCCTGAATCCCACTCGGCAATCCGAACTTGAATAGCTCGCGGATGATTCCCCAATCCGGCCCATAGCCGCGCCCGCGCGGGAACGATACGACCCACCCACCCTTCACCAACTTCACGAGCGAGTACACCGCTACGAGCCCGGACGCGATGCACGTTCCCATCGCGGCCCCCTTCGTCCCGTAGGCCGGGATGGGGCCGAGGCCGCGAATGAGGATGACGTTGAACACGATGTTCAGCAGCGTCATGCTGATGCCGAGCACCATCGGAGTCCGCGCGTCGCCGGCGGACCGGAGCGCGCCTCCGAGCATGAAGAAAACGAGCATCCCGCTGCTGAACACGAACATCGTCCGCAGAAATGGGAGCGCCTCGGCTTTCACTTCCGGAGCGGCATTGACGAAATCGAGGAGCGCCGGCGAGGCGAAATAGCCGAGGGGCGCCATGACGAACAGCGAAAGTCCGATCGCCGCGATGAAAGCCTGGTAGACGGTGCGATCGACCTTGTCGTGATCGCCGGCGCCGGTGAATCGCGACACCAGCACGCTCATTCCGGTGAACAGGGATGAGATGAAGATGATGACGATGATAAAGATCTGAGAGCTGACGCCGATCGCCGCATTGGCCTTGTACCCAATGAGGTGACCCACCAATGCCTGATCGACCATGCCCTGGAGGCCCCCGATGATATTCGTGAGCATCGTGGGCCAGGCAAGCTTCCAGACCGCGGGGGCCAGCGCGCCTTCGATAAGAGAGCGATCGTATCGTTGCCGCGCCGGCCGCGCCGCGACCGCCACTATCTCACTGACGGGTGCGAACCGCGCTGGATCAGGAGTGTTCTGTCCGCGGCTGATTTCGGTTTCGTCTTTGTCTTGCTGCTGGCAGGCATCGATCTATCTCCTCTTTTTCCGAGTCTTCGTCGAATTGAGTTCAACCGGCCGAAAGGCGGCCGACCCAGTTGTCGACGGCATCTCCAATGCCGTCCAGCACCTGCTCGTCTGTTTTTCCAGACGACTTCAGCACGTGAAAGCTGTGGTCCGCGCCCTCGACCCAGTGCATCTCCCAGTTTGTCTTTACACGCGTCAGCACCTCCTCCATCAGGCTGGGTGTGCAAAACGGATCGCGGGTGCCACTGAAGCAGATGACCGGAACCTTGATAGCCGGAAGGTGCGCGTCCCTCAGCTGATCGGGCTTGCCCGGCGGGTGCAACGGGTATGCGAGCAGAAGAAGCCCGTCGCACTCAAAGCCCTCGGCCGCCAGCATCGACGCGGCTCGTCCGCCCATGGAGCGTCCTCCGATAATTAGGATCCTTGGGCGGACCTCCTCGCGGGCGCGAGCGACGACCGCGGTAAAGCATTCCTTGAGACGCGGCATATGGTCCGGCCGTCCGGATTTCTTTTCCTTGTACAGGAAGTTGAATCGCACGACGCCGATTCCGCGCCGGCGAATGGCGGCAGCGGTCTGAACCAATCCTCGGTCATTCATGTTTCCGCCGGCGCCGTGAGCACATACGAACACGACACCCTTGTCACCTCCATCGGGTGCATCATATGCGGCCGATGTCGTCTCCTTCCCGACATCCACGCGCCACTCCGTCCGCTTGGAGTCAGCCATCTATTCGCCGACTGCCGTCGTTGCGACGACTTCCATCTCGTCGAGGAATCGCTGGCCGCCGGTAGTCTTTTGTCCTCGCATTCTGCAGCGCGTCATCACCAGCCGCTGCTTCGTCCGCGTCATCCCCACGTATAGAAGCCGGCGAGCTTCCTCAACTTCGCTCTTGCTCACCGTTCCGCTCGGCGGCATTGGGATGAACTGCTCGTCTTCCACGCCGACTATGTACACGCGCGAGAACTCGAGCCCCTTCGTGGAATGGAGGGTGAGCAGGTTCACGCGATCGTGCGCCGTATCCACTCCGTCGTGCTTCGACAGAACCGCGCGCTCGAGAAAAGCGCAGATCTGGGCGGTCAGAGTTCCTTCGCCACACGCTTCGATGAGCCGGCGGAGCCGCGACATGGTCTCAGGGTATCGATCGTCGGCGGTGCGCTCCAGACGAAGCCGCTCCAGCATCGCCTGCCCGCCGAGCAGCGCAATCAGCTCCTCGACGCTCGGCATCGCCGCATCTCCACATTGGTCGCGCTCAACCCTGTAACCATCAAGGCAATCACTGTGACGCCCCAAGGCGTAGATGGGCACGAAGTCGAAGAACTTACGCGCCTCCTCGCAGAGGGAATCACGATCGCTGAGCGCCAACCCAATCGCGAGCTGGTCCAGAAGATTCACGAGCGCCGTCTTTCGCGCGTACTCGACCTTTGTTTCGCCGAGCGCCGGAAAGAGCCTGGCGAGCGTGCGACAGTCGTCGAGCGCGCTGTGCGACTGGCCGGCGTTGATTCC
>DASXYR010000396.1:0-3655 GCA_036502385.1 Gemmatimonadaceae bacterium | reverse complement strand
CAACCACGGCTGATTCGTTGTTCGCCGGAAAGCCTGCTGCGCTCGCCGGGCTTCAGCACGGCGACAGCATCGTTGCGATCAACGGAGCGAAGGTCGACTGGGATGGGCTTGTGGACAAGGTCAGTGCGTCGGCCGGAGTTCCGCTCACGTTCGATGTGCTGCGGAAGGGCGCGCTCAAGCAGATCGACATCACGCCGTCCGCCGACACGGCCAAGAATCTGATTACCGGCAAGGTCGAGACCGTCGGGCGAATTGGAATTGTTCCGGCGCAGGACTCGAAGCCGGTTGGACTTGGCGAGGCAATTACGTCGGGTGGACGCGCGACGTGGATCATGGCAGGAACGGTGATCGAAGCGCTTCGTGGTCTTGCAACGCGCAAAGTTTCGGCGAGCGAGCTCGGTGGGCCGATCATGATTGCGCAGGCGTCGGTTCAGGCAGCGCGCGGCGGCGCCGAGCAGCTGTTGTTCCTTATTGCGTTGATCTCGACGAATCTTGCGGTGTTCAATCTTCTGCCGATTCCGGTTCTCGACGGAGGCCAGATCGCGATCAATCTCCTCGAGTCGTTGAAGGGCAGTGCGTTCAGCTCACGCACGCGCGAGTACATCCTTCGTGCCGGTCTAGCCGCCGTGTTGCTGCTTTTTGCACTCGTGACGTACAACGACATTCGCCGGCTGATTGTCAGTTTCGTTCACCGACTGTAAGGTTCGCGGGTTGGGCTGACCGCGGTACCGCGAAAAACGGCGAACTGCGGGTCGTCGCGGCAACAGGGCCACTCCTCCTGCGTTCGGAACCGTACAGCGCAGTTCTTAACGGGAGCGAAGTCTGATCGGCGGTGCTTGCGTCTGGCGGCGATCCTCCCCGAACCGGCGGACCGCCTTGTTAAGGAGAATGCAACCGGATTGGGTTTCGCTGAAACGCGCATCCACCCACCCCGGTCGTGCGTGGCTTCACTTATTGGGTATCTGTTGCAAGGAGGAGGGCTGCGGGGGCTTCAGAGGCCGACGGCGCACTCGACAGCGAGGATGCCGCGACAAGCGACAGCTCGCGGTAGTGTTGCGAGCCGTCGCCGCGCCATCCGTAGACTGGCGAGTCGAAGCGGCCGGCGAAGCCTTCGCTGCCCGACGACCCGCAGTTAACTAGGGGTCCGACAGACCGAAGCCCTTCCGACGATAGGTGGAATTGGGAACCCCTGAGCGTTGAATGAAGCTTCCGAATCCGGTAAATTTGAATGCTATGCCTTTTCCGGACCTGGATCGGCGAATTGCTGAAATTCGAGAGCGAATCGCGCGAGCTGCGGAGCGGGGCGGACATGGTCAGAACACCACCGTAATCGCTGTTACCAAGACTCACGGACCCGACGCCCCCACGGCGGCTTTTAACGCCGGAATTGTTGATGTTGGCGAGAATAAGGTCCAGGAAGCCCTGGGAAAAATGGACGATGTCTTGGTGCCGGTTCGGTGGCACCTGATCGGGCATTTGCAGCGAAATAAGGTCAAGAATCTGGATGGGTTCGCTCTCTTTCATGCGCTCGACAGCTCGCGTCTGGCGGATGCAGTCGACCGCTTTGGAATTGAGCGCGGCCGGCCGGTTGAGGTGCTGATGCAGGTCAATCCGGCGTGCGAAGTCACAAAGGGCGGGTTCGATCTGAACCAGGTTGCCGCCGAGGCTGAGCGGCTTGCTTCGATGAAGGGAATTGTTGTGCGCGGAGCGATGACAATCGCGCGCATGGGCGCCGACGAGTCTGAGCTCCGTGAGACGTTTGGTGCTGTGCGGGAGACGAATCGCATTCTCTCTCTCGCCGGACACCCGGCGACTGAATTGTCGATGGGAATGTCTGCCGATTACGAGCTGGCTGTCGAAGAAGGGGCGACGATGGTGCGTCTCGGATCGATTCTGTTTGGAGAACGTGGCAAATGACGGACGACGGCACAAACTCAAAATCGCGCTACAGAACGCTCGCCGCCGACTGGCCTGCCAACGACATCGAGCAGGAAGTTCTCGAGCGCTGGACGAAAGACGGCGTCTTCGCGGAGACCCAGCGGACGAAGCCCAATCAGGACCGGTACGTCTTCTTCGAAGGACCGCCCACGGCTAACGGCCGTCCCGGAATCCATCACGTATTCTCGCGCACGATCAAGGACCTCTTCTGCCGTCATCGCGCGATGCACGGAAAGTTCGTGCTGCGGAAGGCGGGCTGGGACACGCACGGACTTCCCGTCGAAATCGAAGTCGAAAAGGCGCTTGGCATCAGCGGCAAACAGGACATCGAGCGCATCGGCGTAGAAAAATTCAACCAGCTTTGCCGAGAGAGCGTCTTTAAATATCGCGGTGACTGGGAAAAGATGAGCGAGCGCATCGGATTCTGGCTCGACTACAGCGATCCGTACGTCACATACGAGAACAATTACGTCGAGAGCGTCTGGTGGGCGCTCAAGACGCTGTATGATCGCGACCTGCTTTATCGCGGACACAAGATTCTTCCGTACTGCGCGCGCTGCGGCACAGCGTTGTCGAGCCACGAAGTCGCGCAGGGGTACAAGGACGTGAGGGATCCGAGCGTATACATCGCGCTCGATCTGGTCGGCGATTTTGACGCACGCCGTCGCATTCTCGTCTGGACGACGACGCCGTGGACGCTCGTCTCGAACGTAGCACTCGCCGTGCAGCCTGATCTCGAGTACTCCGAGCTCACGAAACGCAACGGCGACGGATCTGAGAACATCATTCTCGCTTCATCGCGCGCCAGCGCCGTGCTGGGCGAAGACTTCACCGATCGCTGGTCTACCGTTCGCACATTCAAAGGCGTCGATCTCATCGGCGCCAGGTACAAGCGTCCGCTGGATTGGGTTGATCTCAACGGCGGCAAGCACGAAGTAATTGTCGGCGAGAGTTTCGTTTCGGCTGATGACGGTACCGGTGTCGTACACATGGCACCAGCGTTCGGCGCCGACGACTACGCCGCGGGAAAGCGCAACGGACTGTCATTCGTTCAACCTGTCGATGGAAAGGGAGAGTTCCCCGCAGACCTGCCGCTCGTCGGCGGAATGTTCGTCAAAAACGCAGATGAGAAGATCATCGCCGAGCTGAAGAGGCTTGGCGTTCTATGGAAGGCGACCACGATTGAGCACTCGTACCCGCACTGCTGGCGCTGCGACACGCCCCTCCTGTACTACGCGCGCACGTCGTGGTTTGTCCGCACGTCGGCGTACAAGGACGCGATGCTCGCGAGGAACGCCCGTGTTGACTGGCATCCGCCCGAGATCGGCGAAGGCCGCTTTGGCGAATGGCTCACTAACAACATCGACTGGGCGATCTCGCGCGATCGTTATTGGGGCTCGCCGCTTCCGCTGTGGATCTGCAGCAAGAATGACACGCACGTCGAGGCAGTCGGCAGTTATGCCGAGCTCGCGGCGAAATCGGGCGCGAACGTCGGCGACGGGTTTGATCCTCATAAGCCGTACATCGACACGCATTCCTGGGCTTGCAGTCAGTGCGACGGAACGATGAATCGCACTCCCGAGGTCATCGACGCCTGGTTCGACTCGGGATCGATGCCCTTTGCACAGTGGCATTATCCGTTTGAGAACGCCGACAAGCTCGAGTTGAACTATCCCGCGGACTTCATCGCGGAAGGTGTTGATCAGACGCGCGGATG
>DASXYR010000395.1:0-1816 GCA_036502385.1 Gemmatimonadaceae bacterium | reverse complement strand
CGGTGCCGGACGGCATCCTCGGCGACAAGATCTTGCGCCAGCGCGCCAAGAGCAAGGTGCTCGAAAAGGTCAGCAAGGGGGACGTGCTCCGCGACCAATTCACGGTCGACGAGTTGAACGATCTGAACAACTATCTCGCCTGGAACATCTGGGATGTGCTGGTGATGCGCGCGACCGAGGGCGTGTCCGGCATGATCCCCAGACAGGAATATGAAATTCTCGCCTTCATGCAGGAATTCTATCGCTGGCCGGAGATCCTGCAGATGACTACCGACGAGATCGGGGCGCAGGGCGTGATCGACATCGGCGCGACAGCGCGACGCGAGGTCGGCACCAAGGTCAATTGCGTTCACGACTGGTGCATCGGCGCCGTCGGGTTCGGCATGGGCCGATGCGGACTGCTCGCTCTCGAGGCGATTCAGCCGCAGGACTACGTTCGCGAAAGCAACACGATCCTGAAGTTCATGCAGCGTGTGCTGTGGGGCAAGCGGCAGGACGGGTACATTCTCAATTCCCAGGACCGTTACCGCTGTCAGATCCACGAGCAGGACGTGATCGACAAGCTGATGACCCAGATCGAGCATTTCGAACACGGCAGCGAAGCTCACGACAATTTCGTCCGCTTCAACGCCGCGGCCGAACTGCTATCGTTCCTCGATCACTACGATTGCCGACTCGGGCTCGGCGACACCGGTCCGTATCCGCTGCCGAACGGCAATATCATGATCATCCGCGATCTCTTCACCAACGAGGAGGTTTATGACTGGAGCGACGTCTGCGACCATGAGAAGGTGCCGCACTGCTACACCCTCTGCATCATCATCGATCCGAAAAAGATGGGTCTCGACGAGATCCGGGTGAATGACATCTCCACCACGTTCACGCGACCGAAGAACTATATCGAGCACATCGTCGGCGGCGCCGTATTCGTTCGCGAGAAGTGGAACACGCCCATGGGTGAGGTTTATCCACTAAAAGTCTCCGAGCTCGACAAGCGGCTCGAGGGGATACAGCAGGCGACGTTCAAACTCTATACGAAGTTTTCCCGTATGTCGCGCCGGGACGTTGATCACCAACGGCATGTATGTCTATTACATCGACATGATCCTACCGCACCTGCGACTCGCGGGCACTTACGACAAGGCGTGCAGTGAATAAGAATTCTGGGAGGTCGACCAACGCATCGCGAACTATTACTACGACATCGTCAAGCGCGGCTTCGCGCAGGCGACGGTACCGCAAAAGATATTCTCGGGTGAAGGCTATCTGCCATTTCCCGATAATGTCAGCCTGAACCGGTCGAAATATTTCTGGAAGTGAGTACGACCGCGCTACGCGTCGCTCCAGAGCGGCGCGCAGTCGACGACAAGCGCCGCCATCGGCCGGACCGGTCTTCGAGCGGCGCGTCAGGACGAAGGCATCCACTCATCATGAGTCAAATCACGGACGAGCGCTCATTCCTCGTACTCAACGGCGCCCATCTCAAGAAGATGGCGACCCCCGAGGAAATCGCCGTAGCTGTGGGAGTGGATCCGGAATTGGCGGAGCGGACGCTGGCCCTCGCCGTCGCGAACGGGTGGGTGATGGACATGCAGGGGAAGTTTCTCCTGCTCCCGGACGGAACCGCTGTCCTGCAGGCCTACTATCGCTCGGCCTACCAGGAGGTGCGCGCGGATCCGAGGCTCGTGGCATGGTATGATCGTTTCGAGAGGCTCAACCAACAGTTCATCAAGCATGTGACCAATTGGCAAGCGGCCGACGGCGATGACGGCGTGCAAGCGAAGTTGTTGAAAACCGTCGAGCGACTGACGAGGTC
>DASXYR010000394.1:0-6126 GCA_036502385.1 Gemmatimonadaceae bacterium | reverse complement strand
ATCGTAACTGAAATTCCCGGGACTACGCGAGATGCCCTCGAGGCCGTCATCGACAGCGGCAAGTTCCCGCTGCGGCTGGTGGATACCGCAGGTCTTAGAGAATCTTCGGATCCGATCGAGCGCATGGGGATCGAGGCGAGTGAGCGGTATCTCATCGGTGCTCACGTCGTACTCGCTTGTGCCGAGGATGCAGCTGGCCTCGTACAAACGGTTACTGTAATCGGCAAGCTATCAAATGCTCCGATCGTCCGGGTGTGGACTAAGACCGATTTAGTAATAACTAGAGACGAAGAGGCAGGAAACGATTTGGTCTTCGTAAGCGCTGAAATGGGAACCGGTCTTCAGGAATTGCTTGACGTAACCAACCGCTTGATAGCCGGCAACTATGGCGATATTAGTCCTGATCTTCCGATGCTTACGAGTGCGCGTCATCGGCAAGCGCTTATCGTGGCGTCGAATGAGCTCAGCCAGTTCGAGCGGGCCTGGAGCGAAATGAAACTACCAGCGCCCGTGGCTTCGGTTCACCTTCGTACGGCGGTCTATGTTCTCGAGGAGTTGATCGGAGCTGTCGACGTCGAAGACATTTTCGACCGCGTGTTCAGCTCGTTCTGCGTCGGAAAGTAGTCAAGCGGAAGCAGCAGCGGAGCTTGCGATCGACATGATCTCGTTCGCGCTTGCCCGGACAGCCCACGATAGCCCGCGCGAGTTCACTGCGGCTTCGACGATCTTCGCACCGAGGAAATAGCCGCTTCTTTCCGGAAACACGTGGCGGTCGACCGTTCGTGCGTCGTCGCTCATTCCGCCGGAGAGATAGCGTAGCCTCAGACCCAATCCGGCGCGATCCAGATCGGCGTTGAGGGCCCGGCTCATGAGCGGCTCGAGCTCACGTACGGTCGCGTATTCGCGTCTCGTATATCCATAGTACTCCCAGGCGGCGTGTCCTGGGCTAATTGTCTTCGAGGCGTGGGTGGCCAACCCTTCGTTGATCATCAGCTCGCGCAAGGACGCCCGCCTTCCGGTTTCCCAGTACGAGTAGTACCCACCAGCATCTTCGATCAATCGCTTCATCTCGCTACGGCTGGTTGGAGAGGTATAGCGAACCGTGTGAGCGATCTCGTGCGCAAGCCAAAGGGGGATCAGCTCGGGATCGAGCCCCAATCCCTGGGTCTCGGGGTTTGTTACGCTTGTAAAGTGCTCGAGGCAGACAAAAGCGATTCCCTTGCCGTCAACCACCAGCTCTCCCGCATTCGCTGCGCCGACTCCTACCATGAGCACCACATCAATGTCCGTATCGACATCGAGCAGAGCCTTGCACTGCTCTTCCGCGTTTCGGGCGAGAGAAACGACATCGATTCTCTCTAGCATTGTTCTAAGATCTACTCGGCTTGCAAGTGCGGCGGAGCGAACGACTTCCAGAAAATGAGGACCCGCCGGATCGAGCACGTAGTTGTGCCAGTAGGCTTCCAGAAAGCGGCGGTGATTTTCGAAGTAGCGGAGATAGGCGGCGACACGGTCGGTACTGTTGTGAACTGCGAAAAAATCAGGCAGTAGGTTGATGAGCATCAACGACCAGTTCGCGGGGTGGGGAGCCTGTCGCAGTTTTTGCGATGCGAGAAGATACAATCAGCCCAAAGTCCCAACAAGACCGATCTCTGCCAAAAGAAAATCAAGATCGTGGCACAAATATTCCCTATGTGTTCTGAGAGGTTCCAGAGCGAAGGAAGGGAGGAGCCATGACAACGCTGCGTCAAATAGAGCTTCTTTGTCCCGTATGTGATAAAGAGTTCAAGTCCCAGAGTGTGGTTTCGACGAACGCTTTCGGCGGAAAGCGAACCGATTTCCACGAGCGAGCCGCTGGTACTCAGCCGCTCGCCTATCTCATCCATATGTGCAGCGAGTGCGGCTACTCCGGCGGAGAAGCTGATTTCACCGCGGCAACGGATGTGAGTCCGATCCTCAAGCAGCAGGTGCTCACCGAGCTCACCCCGCGGCATCCTTCTCCTACCTGCGGCTCTGAGAAGTACGAAGCGGCGGCCAAAGTCGCCGAGTGGCAAGGAATGGAGCCACGGTACGTTGCCGATCTTCTCCTTCGTGCGGCCTGGTGCTGCGTCGATGAAGGTGATATCGAGGCCGAAAGGTATTTCCGGCGGCACGCTGCGTGGAAATTTGATGAAGCGCTTGCTGCCTACGACGCCGTACCCCGGGAAGAGCGCGCGATACTCACCTACCTTGTAGGTGAGCTATGGAGACGTATCGGTAACGGCGGCATGGCAAGCAACTGGTTCGACAGAGTAGTCGACGAAGTCGTCGATTTGGAAAGCCAGCAGTGGGTGATCGATGCGGCTGAGCAGCAGCGACTAAATCCGCGGGAGTGGTTCGGCTAGAATCATCTAGTTCCGAAGAGCCTGTCGCCCGCATCGCCGAGCCCGGGCAGAATGTAACCCTGGCTGTTGAGTTCGCGGTCCAGAGCCGCGCAATAGATCTGCACATCAGGGTGCACTTCGCTCAATCGGCGGACTCCTTCTGGTGCCGCCACAAGACACAAAAAGCGAATTCGATTGGCACCCGCTTTTTTGAGCGAAGATACGGCAGCGACTGCACTTCCTCCCGTGGCCAGCATGGGATCCAGGAGAAAGAAATCACGTTCGGCGGTGTCGCCCGGGACCTTGAAGTAATAGTCGACCGGCTGCAGGGTTCCGTGATCCCGATAGAGGCCAATATGGCCCACCCGAGCGGATGGCACGAGGCGAAGGATCCCTTCGACCATACCCAGACCAGCACGAAGTATGGGAACGAGCGTCAGTTTTTTTCCGCTGATGTGCCAGCCCGTTGTCTTCTCGAGCGGAGAATCCACGTTTCTGGGCTCGAGCGTAAGCTCGCTGGTTGCTTCATACGCCATGAGCATCGCGATCTCGTCCACCAGCTCCTTGAAATGCTTCGTCTCCGTCTGCCGATCGCGGAGAATGGTAAGCTTGTGCTGAACGAGAGGATGCCGGATAATAGTCAGAGTGGGGAATTCCTTGACCCGCTCAATCATTTCAACCCCATCATTTCCAGCTCGGCAAAGTGAACGCTCACGGGCTCATAATCTCTAACTCCTGATGAAAGAATACCAGGCTGTCGTAGTCAAGCTCACGCGTCATACACGAGAGGATGAAGATACCCTCACCGATCTTCTGAATGAGCGGAGCCGAGGAGGTTGGGAGCCTGCGATGATGTCCCAGGACGAGCAGCGCGTCACTATCCTCTTCCAGCGCGATGCAGTAGCGGAAGGCTAGCTACTTGGAGATCACATTCGTTGGTGCCGCACGAGAAGTCACGGGCTCGTGCCATCTTCTGCATATAAACGGATATACCGTCGCGCTTGACTGCGGAATGTTTCAGGGGCGGCGCCAGGAATCGGCCGACAAGAACCGCAAGCTTCCGCTTCCGATAAAGGACCTCGATGCCGTCGTTCTTTCCCATGCCCACATCGATCACTCCGGCCGTCTTCCCTATCTCATAGCCGAGGGATACTCAAAAACTATTTGGGCAACCTCGGCGACGCGCGATCTATGCGCGATAATGCTGGCTGATTCGGCCCACATTCAGGAAAAAGACGCAGAGTTTCTCGCCAAAAGGCGGAAGGAATTCATCGAGCCGCTTTACGGAATGCGTCACGCTGTTCGGACGATGGACCTGATGGTTGGCGTGCCGTACAACAGGGCATTCGACGTTGTGCCTGGACTAAAGGCGAGCTACGTCGATGCCGGGCACATACTGGGGTCGGCCTCAGTGGTGCTTGACTGTACGGAAGGAGGCAAGACGAAGCGACTCGTCTTCTCTGGTGATATCGGCCGCCGCGGGTTGGCAATCGTCAGAGATCCAGTTCCACCTGAAGGTGCTGACGCACTCATCATGGAGTCGACCTACGGCACCCGCGAGCATGAATCAGTCGACGGCGCCAGGGCCCAGCTTGCTCAGGTCGTTCGTGACACCGCAGCAAGGGGAGGACGCATTCTGATTCCTGCCTTCGCAGTGGGCCGTACGCAGGAGATGGTTTACGTGCTCCATTCTCTCGCCAGAGAAGGTGCGATTCCATCCATACCGATTTACGTCGACAGCCCTTTGGCTATCGATGCGACAACCGTTTTTGAGATGCACCCCGAAAGTTTTGATAGATCGGAAGACATGGTGCAGAAGGCGAAGGAGCTCTTTCGCTTCGATCTGGTGCACTACACTCGAGACGTAGAGGAGTCGAAAGCTCTCTCCCGCGCGCACGGGCCAATGATCATCATCGCCGCTTCGGGGATGATGGAGAACGGGCGGATCGTTCATCACCTGGCACAGGGTGCCGGCGATCCACGCAATACGATTCTCGTTGTTGGTTTTCAGGCCGAGCACACGCTTGGCCGCAGAGTGGTGGAGCGTCAGCCGATTCTCCAGATCTTCGGTGAGGACGTTCCCCTCAAGGCTCGCGTCGAGGTCATCGATGGATACAGCGCCCATGCCGATCGTACGGAGATGATCGGGTGGTTGGGGGAAGTGAAGGACAAGTCCCGCAATCTGGGTCAGATATGGCTGGTGCACGGAGAGGCACCGGTCCAGGATGAATTCAAGGCGACGCTCACAGCGCTCGGCTACTCCGTCGATTGTCCGGAGCCTCACACCCGACACGCGTTCTAGCGTAGCTTCTTACGGATGAGGGATCAAAGACAAGACGGCGGGTTGGAGTGATCCGCCGACTGCTGACGATTGTGGTGCTCGCCGTTTTCTGCGTGTGGCTGATCTCGGGAATGGCGGTCCTTTTCTGGAGCTCGCATGATCAAGCGAGGCCGGCAGATGCCATCGTAGTTCTCGGGGCGGCCCAATACGCCGGAAAACCTTCCCCGGTACTTCGCGCCCGACTCGACCACGCGTTGGATCTATGGAATCGGCACCTCGCATCGCTGCTGATTTTCACCGGTGGCATCGGACCTCGAGATACGACCAGCGAGGCTGCAGTGGGGAGGAACTACGCGAAGAAACGAGGCGTGCCTGACAGTGCGATCCTGGTGGAGAACGAAGGGCGCACGACGAGCGAGTCGATGCGGGCCGTTGCCGGCATGCTCGAGGTCCGTGGGCTCCAAAGCGCACTGCTGGTGAGCGACCCCTTTCACATGCTCAGGCTTCGAATTCTTGCCCGGCGCTTCGGTTTCACTCCGTATACGTCCCCGACGCAAACGAGCCCGATCTCGCCGAACCGGGAAAAGCGCTGGAAGTATATTTTCAGCGAATCGGTCAAGGCGCCAATGGCCTTCTTTTTCGAGAGGAAGCTGTGAGAACGAGACCAGTCTTAGTTGCAATAAGCTACTTAATGGGAGCAATCCTTGCGGCTTCACTGGCTGAAGGACAGACGACTCCGCGAATCCAGTTCGAGAAGTACACGCTGCCCAACGGGCTTGAAGTGATTCTCCACGAGGATCACTCGACGCCGATTGTCGCCGTGGATACCTGGTATCACGTCGGCTCCGGGGACGAGCAAGTCGGTCGAACGGGCTTTGCCCATCTGTTTGAACACATCATGTTCATGGGGTCGCAGCACGTCCCGGTCGGGGTGTTCGATCAAATGCTCGAAGCGGCTGGAGGGGACAACAACGGATCGACGACCGAAGATCGAACCAACTATTACGAGATCCTTCCCTCGAATGCTCTTCCTCTAGCGCTTTGGCTGGATTCGGATCGCATGGGGTTTCTCCTGCCAACCATGGATCTGGCGAAGGTCAATTTGCAGCGGGATGTCGTCAAGAATGAGCGCCGCCAACGCGTTGACAATGTGCCGTACGGCCGAGCGGACGAGGTCATTCTGGCGGCGCTCTACCCGAAATCGCACCCCTACTCGTGGCCTGTAATCGGCTCGATGGCCGATCTCAGTGCGGCTTCGCTCGCCGATGTGCAGAATTTCTTCAGGACGTACTATGCGCCGAACAACGCGACACTCGTAATCGCTGGTGACTTCGACCCTGCGGCTACCAAGAGACTAGTCGCGCAGTACTTTGGCGGAATTGCGCGTGGGCCAGCGATCCAGCGGAGGACAACGGTCCCGCAAGTCCTGATTCCTCGTGATACGTTCCTGGTGCTCGAGGATCGGGTGCAGTTACCAAGACT
>DASXYR010000393.1:0-2142 GCA_036502385.1 Gemmatimonadaceae bacterium | reverse complement strand
ACGACTTTCACCGAACGGGCGAGAACGAGAAGAATGAGAGCGACGAACGCGATCAGGATGTATGACACGAATGCTCCGTCAGATTGTTATTGGTTGTCGCCACTCGACAGCTCCGCCATCGGCGCGACGAGCAGTATGATTCCATCGGACCCAAGAACTTCGACGAGCGCGCCTTCGAGAATGGGCTCGGTACTGCTCGCTGCCCAGTCGTGGCCCTGGACAAGCACGCGGCCCGGACCGGCGGTTGGATCGATTGCGCTGGTCACCCGCGCGGTCTGTCCGATCAACGCGTCGGTGCGTGAGAGCACACCGACGCCGCCTAGTCTGCGAAGGAGGCGTGGCCTGAGCAACGCCGGAATCAGCAGTGCCGCGACGGCGAACCCGAGGATCTGGCCGACCGGCGGAACGCCGAGCGCGGCAAGCGTTCCGGCGAGCAGAGCCGCCAGTCCGCCAAACAGAAAAATGAGATTGAGATTGGTGGCCTCGACCGCGAGCGCGACTATTGCGATCGCCATCCAGATCAGCGCGGCACTTATATGCATAGCTCCGTCAGATATGCGCCATTCGATCAGCGCCCGCTAGCCCGGCAAGAGAACGGCAGCTGCGTACCGCACACTTTGACTCATGGAAAGCAAAACACACTCCTCCAAAATGGTTCGCATTGCCAAAGCCGCACCTAGTCGCCTCGGGACGCAAGCCGACCTCGACCGCGCGATCAAGGCTTTGATCAACCAGGATCGTCGGCTACGACCAATCCTCGCGGCCACCGGGATGCCGGCGCTGCGCAAACGTGAGCCGGGATTCGCGGGTCTCGCCCGAATCGTCGTCGGGCAACAGCTGTCGACGGCCAGCGCGAATGCGATCTGGAATCGATTGAGTGACGCGTACGATCCATTTCACCACGATTCCATCGGTCGCGCTACCGCTGCGCGGCTCGGCAAGCTGGGACTGTCGGCCGCCAAGATAAAGACGCTCAAGCTCCTCGCGACCGAGATTCGGTCCGCTCGGCTCGACCTCGACGCGCTCGGCGAGCACGACGCGGACGAGGCGCACAAGATTCTCACGGCGCTGCACGGGGTGGGGCCGTGGACGGCCGATGTCTACCTGCTGTTCTGCCTTGGGCACCGCGACGCGTGGCCGGCGGGTGATCTCGCACTACAGGATGCGGTGCGCGCCGGACTCGGTCTCGAGGCGCGGCCAACCGCGAAGGAGATGATCGCGCTCGCCGAGGTGTGGCGGCCGTTCCGCGGCGCAGCGGCGCATCTGTGGTGGGCCTATTATCGCGTGGCACGAGGGACTGCGATTCCGCGGAAGGCCGCCGAAGTATAGAATCAGGTCATGTCGCGATCGATCGCCGAGCGCCGCGCCGATTTTCGGCGGCTGCATGAGAGCGGGTGCTTTGCACTGCCGAATCCGTGGGACGTGGGAAGCGCGCGCATGCTGCAGCACATGGGCTTCAAGGCGGTCGCGTCGACGAGCAGCGGCTATGCGTGGTCGACGGGACGACCGGACCACGGAATCCCTCGCGCTGAGATGCTCGAGCATCTCAGGTCCCACTGCGCTGCAATCGACCTGCCGGTGAACGCCGATTTCGAGTCCGGTTTCGGAGCCGACGCGGCCGCTGTTGCGGAGAGTGTCACGCTGGCGATCGACACTGGCGTCGCGGGGTTGTCGATCGAGGACCACGATCGCGAGACGAAGGGATGCCTTTACGATCTTCCCACTGCGGTAGAGCGCATTCGCGCGGCGCGTGCCGCAATCGACCGAAGTGGTCATGACGTGATTCTCGTCGCGCGCACTGAGGGATTGTTCGCCGATCACAGCGCGTTGAGACCCGCAATCGACAAGCTGGTCGCGTTCGCAGAAGCCGGCGCTGATTGTCTGTACGCGCCGGGCGTGAAGGACAAGGCCGATATCGCGACGATGGTTCGCGCCGTCGCGCCGAAGCCGCTCAATGTCCTGGCGTTGCGTCCCTGGCTGACGCTCGCGGAGTTCGCCGACTTGGGCGTGCGTCGCATCAGCGTCGGTGGCGCGCTGGCGCGGGTTGCCTGGCGCGCGATGATCGACGCGGCTGAGCGGATCAAGGCGGGGTCGTTCGAGGGCCTGGACGGTGGAATAGCCGGAATCGCGATCAACGACATC
>DASXYR010000392.1:0-4748 GCA_036502385.1 Gemmatimonadaceae bacterium | reverse complement strand
GCGACTCCGTACTCCACGACCGTGATCATCCTGAGTCAGGAGCAGCCAACGATTCGCGATGGCACGCCTGTAAGGGTGACTGCAACAACTCCGTAAACGTGGCGGTGGCACTACTGTCGCGCTGTGATGAAAGAGTGCCCTAAAGGAGTTGTAGGGAATTAAATTAGGCGATCGATGATTGCGATCGCTCACTTCATTGCCATCACATTTTATGTTGGCGCCGCCGGCGTGGCGGCGCTGCCTTTTGCGCGCCGGGTAAAGGCGCCCGTCGGCGGAGTCGTAATAGCTCTGCTGTTGGGGATTGGAGCGCACGCGACGGCGCTCGCCGGCCTTACCCGACAGGCTGGAGCTGCATCCCTCACCGGTCTCGGACCGGGCCTCTCATTCGCCGGGCTGGTGCTGGCGATATCGCTCGTCATCGTGGAAAGCCTCGCGCGGGAGGTCAGCCTCACGCTCGTCGCGGCACCGCTCGCGGCGCTCGTCACGATGGCCGGCAATCTCACCGGCATGCACCCGTTCCTCGAGCCGCAGGGCACGCGCGCCGTATGGCTGACGATGCACATTGTGTTCAGCTTCGTGGGGATAGCCGCATACGGTACCGCCGCGGCGGCGGGCACGATGTACCTGGTCGCGCGGCGCGAGCTGAAATCCGCGCGGTTCGGCGCGATCTTCAGATCCTTTCCGCCGCTGGCGACGCTCGATCGGGTCAATCATGTGGCCTCGATCGCCGGATTCCTCGGGCTCACTCTTGGGCTCGCGTTGGCTGCCGGGTACTCATTCGAGTATCGTGCGCTTGTTCTCCCGCAGATCATCTGGGGCGTGGGAGCCTGGGCCGGTGTGAGTGCTCTTGCACTCGGCCGCCTCCTCCGCGGTTGGCAGGCGCGCCGCGCCGCGATCATGTCGGCGGTGACCTTTGCCAGCGTCCTCGCGCTGTACGTCGTGTTCCGGATGGCGTCTCTCAATCGTGGGCAGTTCCTGTGAGCGATTTCCCGATCGCGCTCCACGGAGAGCGCCTCACCGCTGTCGTTGTGGGTGGTGGTCGAGTGGGAACGCGAAAAGCGCTCGCGCTTGCCGACGCCGGCGCGCAGGTGCTTGTGGTTGCTCCGGAGCTCACGACAGAGCTGGAAGAGGCGGCGCGCGCCAAACGCGTCACCGTCGTGCGCGGAGGATACACCGCTGATCAGATGGAACGCGCCATGCTGGTCGTCGCTGCCACCGATTCGCGCGAAGTCAACACGCGGATCGCTCTCGATGCTCATTCGCGCGGGAAGCTCGTGAACATCACAGACTTCCCCGATGAGGGAAATTTTCACACGATGGCACTGCACCGTTCCGGGGATGTCACCATTGCCGTCTCAGCGGGCGGTGTTCCCGGCGCTGCGTCGAGAATCCGTGATGCGATCGCCGAGAGGTTCGACGGGCGCTATGAGCGAGCGATCTCGGCGCTAAGGGGACTTCGGTCGCGCCTCATCGCGCGCGGCGGCGAAGGCTGGCGGGACGCGGCGCCGAAACTCCTCGACGACGATTTCTGCAGCGCCGTGGAAGATGGATCGTTCTCGGAACGGGTTGACTCGTGGCGGTAATCGTCGGTGGAGTGAGCCATCGCACCGCGCCAATCGAAGTGCGGGAGAAGCTGACCTTCACGCCGCACGACGCGGTGCGCGAGCTCGGAAGGCTCCGCAAGCGCGGGCTGATCCGCGAAGGGGTGATCCTTTCGACGTGCAACCGCACCGAGGTCTACGCAGTCGAAGAGAATGGTGACGCGATCCCCCGGATCGCCGAGATACTGTCGGACCGCCTGGGGGAAGATGCCACACCGTTTCTCTATGCGCGCAGGGATCGCGACGCTGCGTCGCATCTGTTTGGCGTCGCAGCGGGGCTCGACTCGATGATACTTGGCGAAGCACAGATCCACGGCCAGGTGAAGGACGCCTGGGAGCACTGCCGATCGGAATCGGGCGCGATACTCAATCGCATGTTTCAGAGCGCGCTTCTGGTGGGTGGCCGCGCGCGCGAAGAGACCGGCATCGGCCGCGGAGCCGCGTCCGTCAGCTCGGCGGCGGTGCAGCTGGCGAAGAAGATTTTCGGCGGCCTCAGCGGCCGTCGCGCGATGATACTCGGCGCTGGCGACGTCGCGGAAATCGCGCTCGAGTGTCTGCTGAACGAAGGGGTTCGCGTGGCGATCGTCGCCAACCGCACCTACTCACGCGCCGAGACGCTGGCCGACCGTCATGGCGCGACCGCGATGCACTATGAGCAGGCGTGGGAATCGCTGCGCGATGTGGACGTGCTGCTCTGTTCGACGGCGTCGCCGATTCCGGTGGTTACGGTCGAGCGCGTGCGCGGTGTCATCGACGCGCGTGGGGACCGTCCGCTCTGCATTCTCGACATCGCTCTGCCGCGGGATGTGGAGCCCGAGGTCGGCAAGCTCGAGAACGTTTTTCTTTATGACCTCGACGATCTGCGGGCGGCGGCCGCGGCGAATCTCGAGCGGCGTGAAGAAGACGTGCCAGCCGCCGCGCGGATCGTGTCGGAGGAGGTCCAGAAGTACTGGGACTGGGTCGCGGGGCTTGCCGCGGTTCCCGTCGTCCGCGAGTTCAGGGAAGAGATGGACAAGGTTCGGGGTATTGAGCTTGCCGCCGCCCTCAAGCGGCTCGGCCCGCTGACCGCGGAACAGACTGAAACGCTCGAACACTTTTCGAGAGTGCTGATGAACAAATTCCTTCACGAGCCGAGTGTGCGACTCAAGGCCGCCGCCGCGAATGGCCGCGGACTCGGCGTCGTCGACGCCGCGCGGTACCTCTTCGCGCTCGGCGAACAGAAGGATTCGCCTGATGCCTAAGGCGCTGGTCACGGGGGGCGCCGGATTCATTGGCTCTCACGTCGCCGATCTGTTTCTATCCGAAGGGTGGGACGTCACCGTCGTCGACGACCTGTCCACCGGGAAGACGGAGAACATCCCGGCTTCCGCGAACTTTCACGAGACCGGAATGACGTCGGCGGATCTGGCGCGCCTTGTCTCGGAAAAGGGCTTCGACGTCGTTGCCCATCTGGCCGGCCAGATCGATGTCCGCAAGAGCGTCGCCGATCCCATCGAAGATGCCACCACCAACATCCTTGGCACGTTGAATCTGATGGAGGCGCTGCGACGGAAGAGTCCCCGCACGCGCGTGGTGTTCACCTCCACGGGTGGCGCGATCTACGGAGATCTGAACACTCCGCCCAATGTCGAAACGTATTCAAAGGATCCCGACTCTCCGTACGCGATCTCCAAGCTGAGCGCGGAGTCCTATCTCGCGTACTACGGGCGTGTCCACAACATCGATTCTACCGCGGTCCGATTCGCAAACGTGTACGGGCCGAGGCAGGATCCTCACGGTGAAGCCGGCGTCGTCGCGATTTTTTGCGGGCGCATTCTCGCCAATCGCGGACTTACGATCTTTGGCGACGGACTCCAGACGCGCGACTACGTCTACGTCGGAGACGTCGCGCGCGCCGTGTACCTCGCCGCCACCCGTCCGCTGCCGCAGAGGGGCGGCCTCGACGCCCGCGCTTTCAACATTGGCACCGGGAAGGGGACGAGTGTGATCGAACTCGCGAAGCTTCTGCAGAAAGTTGCGGGCGCGACTGTCCCGATCGAGTTCGCGCCGCATCGCCCGGGTGAGCAACAGGATTCCTTCCTCAACGTCGAGAAGGCGCGGCAGGCCATCGGATGGGCGCCGAAGGTTACTCTCGAGGAAGGCCTCGCGAAGACCTTCGCCTGGTTCGAAAAGAAAACCGTGGGAGTCCCGGCTTGACCGGACTGCTCTTTTTCCAAATCGCGCAGGCGGTACCGAGCTCGCCGATGGAGTTGGTCACCAGCTCCACGGGCGCGACCAAGATCGTGCTTGTGATCCTCGTCGTGCTGTCTCTCATAAGCTGGGGCATCATCTTCGCCAAGTGGTATGAGCTGCGCCGGGCGGCGAAGATCACGTATTCATTCGCCCACGAATTCGCCGGAGCGCGCAGCGTGGAGGGCGCGGCCCAGGTGGCGCGCACCAGCAGCGGTCCACCGGCAGCGATCATGGAGCGCGCGATGCGCTTTCTCGAAGAAACGACGCCCGCATTGTCGGGAACCTCGGAGCGCGCAGCGCGCTTCAGTGGCTCACAGGTGGAGGCGCTCCGCCTGGTGCTAGACGCGGAAACCACTTCCGAGCGCGACCGGCTGAGCCGCTGGGTTCCGTCTCTCGCTACCATCGGCTCCGTCAGCCCTCTCATCGGACTTCTCGGCACTGTGCTCGGCGTCATAGACGCCTTCATCGGAATCGCGGCGAAGGGCTCAGGTAACATTGGAGCCGTTGCGCCAGGCGTCGCGGAGGCGTTGATCGCAACCGCGGCCGCGTTGAGCGTCGCGATCCCCGCCGTGTTCGCCTACAACATCTTCGCCTCCCGCCTCAACAAGATCGAGGGGCAGCTCGAGAGCTTCGGGTCCGAGCTCATTGCGCTGCTCGTGCGCGAGGGCAGAATCTGATGGCGCGGCGTGGGCGTGGCCGCGACAGGCTGGTGCTCAACGCAGAGATCAACGTGGTGAGCCTCATCGATGTGATGATGCTGCTGATGATCATCTTCATGATCACCGCGCCCATGATGCAAGGAGGCGTGGACATCCAGCTTCCAAAGGCGCAGTCGCGCCCGCTCGAATCGAAGAGCGGCCTCACCGTTACGCTCGATCGCACTGGCGCCATCTACGTCGACGACGCGCGGCTGTC
>DASXYR010000391.1:0-12874 GCA_036502385.1 Gemmatimonadaceae bacterium | reverse complement strand
CTCTCGACAGCCCGATATAGCGTTTGCGTCCGAGTCAGCGAAATCGCCGGTCGTCATCGACGTAGACGCGGCAACGGGCTATCAGGAGATGGTGGGATTTGGCGCGGCGATGACCGATGCATCGGCGTATCTCATTCAGCAAAAACTCGGCGCTCAGCACGATGCAATTCTCCACGAGCTCTTCGGTCGCAACCCCGGTATCGGATTGAGCTTTCTGCGCGTGCCAATGGGAGCGTCGGACTTCTCCACGCACGACTACAGCTACGACGACATGCCCGCGGGTCAAGCCGACTCGACGCTCACACATTTCAGCATTCAGCCGGATCGTGCAGACAAACTGCCGGCACTCAAGGCAGCGCTCGCGATTAATCCGCAGCTCAAGCTAGTGGGCTCACCGTGGAGCTCGCCGGGATGGATGAAGACGACCGGCAGTCTGATCAAGGGAACCCTGCGGCCCGAGTATTACGATTCCTTCGCGCAGTACTTTCTGAAGTTCGTGAACGCGTACTCGGCTGAAGGAGTGCCGGTCTTCGCTGTGACGATGCAGAACGAGCCCGCGTATGAGCCGGACAATTATCCAGGCATGCGTCTCGATCCGCCCGTTCGGGCGGAGGTGATCGGAAAGCACGTGGGTCCGCTCTTCGAGCAGTCCGGTATCAACACCCTCATCCTGGACTGGGACCACAACTGGGATCTGCCGAGCTCGCCGCTTGCGGTCTTGGCTGACGACGCGGCGCGAAAGTATGTGAGCGGTGTTGCGTGGCACTGCTACGCCGGAGACGTCGGCGCCCAGGACCAGGTCCATACCGCTTACCCGATGATCGATGCCTATTTCACCGAATGCTCCGGCGGGGGCTGGGCCACCGTTTTTGGCGACAACCTCAAGTATTTTGTCGGAACTCTCATCATCGGGTCGACTCGCGGCTGGGCGAAGGGAGTCGCGCTCTGGAATCTCGCGCTCGACGAGAACGACGGCCCGCACCTCGGTGGCTGCGGCAACTGTCGTGGCGTGATTACCATCAACTCCTCGACCGGATTCGTCACCCGCAACGTCGAGTATTACGCGCTCGCCCATGCCAGCGAGTTCGTACGCCCGGGCGCCCATCGCATTGCCTCCACAACGGACGTGGGCGGCCTTCAGAGCGTGGCTTTCAAGAATTCCGACGATGGAACGAAGGTGCTGATCGTGCTCAACACCGCGCCGGGCGAAGTGTCTTTTGCCGTGCGATCCGCTGGAAAAATCATTCTCTACGCGCTTCCGGGAGGAGCCGTAGCGACTTTCCGCTGGCACTAGCCGCACAAAACGGAGAACGAACTGTCGCTATCTCAAAAAAAATGAGGAAGGGTGGTTCGTCATTATGAAAAAGAGGGGAAGCCCTTCGAAGGGCCCCCCTCTTTTTTTTTCGGGCACCGGGTACCGGTTACCGGGCACCCGTAGTCAAGCAACCTCTTGCATCTCGAGCGGAGCCGCCTGCTCACCAGGCTCCGCCGGCACGAGCGCGATCTTGAGAACCTCGCTCAGCGTTTCCACCGGATGGAACTCGAGTGCATTTCTCACTTCCTCGGGCACGTCCTCAATATCTGCCTCGTTGCCTTTCGGAATGATGATGATCTTGATGCCGGCCCGATGGGCGCCGAGGACTTTCTCCTTGAGCCCGCCAATTGGCAGCACGCGTCCGCGAAGCGTGATCTCGCCGGTCATCGCCACTTCCTGTCTCACCGGCCTATCCGCCATCTCGGAAACGAGCGCTGTCGCGATCGCGATTCCGGCGGAAGGTCCATCTTTGGGAATCGCACCCGCTGGCACGTGGATGTGCGCTTCGATCGCGCCCAGCCTGTCGCGCGGTATCCCCAGCTTCGCGGCGTTGTTCGTTGCGTACGTGAATGCCGCGCGCGCCGACTCCTTCATCACGTCGCCGAGCTGACCGGTAAGAATCAGTGATACCGCGCCGCCTGGCCCAACCGACGCCGAGTCACCGTCTCGATTGCCGTAATAGCGCCTGATCGACGCCTCCACGAACATGATGTCGCCGCCCATCGGCGTGTAGTACATGCCGGTGGCGATCCCAACCTCGCTCTCTGCCAGAGCATGTTCGGGGTGCACGCGCGGTCTGCCGAGAAGCTCCCTCACCGTCTCGGCGTCGACCACGTGTTCAACCTTTTCGCTCGATGCGAGCTTCCGCGCGAGCTTACGGGCCACCGCACCGATCTGCCGTTCCAGCTGTCGAACGCCGCTCTCACGCGTGTAGCTCGACACGATGGACATGATGGCGTCTTCGGTGAAGGAGATTTCCTTGTCGCTGAGACCAGACTCCTCCAGCTGCCGTGGAAGGAGATACTTCTTGGCGATCTCCGCCTTCTCCTTCTCGGTGTAGCCGGCGAAATCGACCACTTCCATACGATCGAGCAGCGGGCCCGGGATGTTCTGGACGAAGTTGGCTGTCGCGATGAACAGCACTTCACTCAAGTCGAACGGAATTCCCAGGTAGTGGTCCGTGAATGTGTCGTTCTGAGCGGGATCGAGCACCTCGAGCAACGCGCTCGACGGATCGCCCTGGTACGATGTTCCGAGCTTGTCGACTTCGTCGAGCAGGAACACCGGATTCTTGGTGCCGGCCTGCTTCAATCCCTGAACGATTCGTCCCGGCATCGCTCCCACATAAGTGCGCCGATGGCCGCGGATGTCGGCTTCGTCGCGCGCGCCACCCAGGGCAACGCGAACGTACTCGCGACCAAGTGATCTGGCGATGGATTTCGCAATCGAAGTCTTGCCAACGCCTGGAGGACCGATGAAGAGCAGAATCGGTCCCTTCGCCATCGCTCGCGACTTCGCTTCCGCCTGATCGGTGATCAGACGATCGGGTGCATCGCCCGTCGCGAGCGATGGCGTCGCATCGTCCTTCTCGGCAAACAGCTTCGCGGCGGGTACTTCGCCGGTCTTCTCGACTTCCTCAGCCAGCTGCTTTGCTCTCAGCTGCCTTACGGCGAGGAATTCGAGGACGCGATCTTTCACGTCCGTTAGTCCGTAATGGTCCTGCTCGAGCACCGTTTCAGCGTGCTTGAGATCGAGCTGATCGTCGGACCGCTTGTTCCACGGGAGCTCCGCGATCCATTCGAGGTAGGTGCGGATCACTTGCGCTTCCATGGACTCGCGTCCGGCGCGCTCCAGTCGTCCGAGCTCGCGCTCTACCTCGGCTCGCCCTTCCTTGGAAAGCTCGAGCTTGGTCAGCTTGTCGCGAAGCTCGGTGATTTCCTTGCTGGAATCGTCGTCCCCCAGCTCCTTCTGGATGGCTTTGAGCTGCTCGCGAAGGTACATCTCGCGCTGCCGCTCGCCCAGCTCCTCCTGGACCTGCGATTTGATGTCTTCCTGCGCTTCGAGAAGTCCGACCTGACGCTGGACGTGCACGAGCACGCGGCGAAGTCGCTCTTCGACGCTCAACGTCTCTAGCAGACCCTGCTTTTCGGGAACCGGAAGATCGATGTAGCCCGCTACGAGATCCGCGAACCGACCGGGCTCCGTCACCGAATCGAGCACCTGGTGGACGACTTCCTCCGGAAGTCCGCGACGCTCGCCTAGCTCAGCGGCGCGCTCGCGCGTTTCCTTCTGTAACGCTGTGAATGCAGGATCGTTTTCAGTTTGAGGATTCATCTCCTCTGCTGGCACGATTACGGCGCTGAGAAACCCATCGGCCGTCGAATACTGAAGCGCGGTCGCGCGCTGCTCGCCCTGCAACAGAAGCTGGACGCCGCCAAGACCGCGCTGAATCTGACCGATTCGCGCAATCACGCCCATGGAATACAGAATGTCTGCGGTAGGCTCCTCAGAATTGTCGCGCTGCGCAACTGCGAAAACGAGACGGTCGCCTTTGAGGGCCGACTCGATGGCCCGAAGCGTTGAGGGCCTGCCAGCGGCGATTGGCTGGGTAAGGCCTGGGAAAATAACTGTCCCCCTCAAGGGGAGAACAGGCAATGTTTGTCGTTGTGCCATTGTAATTCCGGAGACAAGATTCTATTTAGATACTACTCCACATGCCTCCCATACTGCATCTTTTGCTCTCGGGGATTTACGCCAGCAAGGCACGAATCGCACCAACTGACCTGCTGATTTGACGCGGCCAAATGCCAATTAGTCCAACCGACGAGCTCGGCACACATGTGGCTCAAATACTCTCTGCAAACTATGAGCTAGAGAGCGAGGTCGGTCGCGGGGGTATGGGCATCGTGTATTGCGCGCGAGACAAACGTCTCAAGCGCGAGATCGCGGTGAAAGTTCTGCCTCCCGAGTTGAGCTTTCGCGCCGACATCCGCCAGCGATTCCTCCGCGAAGCAGAGACGGCCGCGCAGCTGAATCACCCGAACATCGTTCCGATCTACACCGTCGAAGAAAAAGACAATCTCGTTTACTTCGTGATGGCGTACATCAAGGGCGACAACCTCGGCGTGCGTCTGCAGCAAACGGGGCCGATGCCGCCGGTCGAAGTGCGTCGCATTCTCCGTGAAGTCGCGGATG
The DNA here is from genome assembly GCA_036502385.1 of Gemmatimonadaceae bacterium. Classification (GTDB taxonomy): domain Bacteria; phylum Gemmatimonadota; class Gemmatimonadetes; order Gemmatimonadales; family Gemmatimonadaceae; genus UBA4720. The sequence goes on along the minus strand of DASXYR010000391.1, from coordinate 8,364 downwards.
CGCTCGCATACGCACATCACCGCAACGTCATTCACCGCGACATCAAGCCCGACAACATCATCATCGATGAAGAGACTGGCCGCGCGATGGTGACCGACTTCGGCATTGCCCGCGCTCTAACCGACAGCGGCGACTCGCGTCTCACCGCCACCGGAATGGCGATCGGGACTCCGGCGTACATGTCGCCCGAGCAGTCCGCGGGCGACAAGGCGATCGACGGCCGCAGCGATCTGTACTCGCTCGGCGTGGTCGGCTACCAGATGCTTTGTGGCCAGCCGCCATTCGTCGCGACCAATACTCCGTCGATGCTGGTAAAGCACCTCTCGGAAAGGCCGATTCCCGTCGACGAGCGCTGGCCCGACCTGCCGGAAGACCTATCGCGCGCCGTAATGATGTGCCTCGAGAAGGATCCGGCCGACAGGTTCCCGAGCGCGGCGGCATTCGCCGTCGCCCTGAGTGGAGGCGGCATGCCGACGCTTGCGACAAGGGCATCGACGGCGGCCTCTTCCAACGCGGGTCTTGAAGCGCGTCGGCGCGAGCTGACCGAGCCACTCCGCGATCGATACACGCCGGCCGCGCAGCCGAATTACCCGCAAGCCACGCCGACGGTCGAAGAGATGAGCAAGTGGAATGCGCCGATGGTCGTGTCGTTCCGCCGGAAGCTCGCGCCCTATCTCGCCGTCAACGCGATACTCGTTCCGATCTCATTGTTCTCGAATCACGACTTCATTGCCCTGACCGTCATCTGGACGGTGGTGCTGGCCTTCAAGTACTCCAAGCTCTGGGCGGCCGGCTACGACTGGCGCGATGTGTTCCGCCAGCCACGCGACCGCTTGATCTTCGACGTAGCGGCCGAAACCATCGACGACGCGCGCGCTCTCTTCGACGAGAAGAAGCGGGCGCAGGTTAGGGCGCGGGCGCGCTCGCGTGGTCAGGGGATGTTCCCGTCGACCTCGTCGCCTCCCCCGATGCAGACCTTTCAGCCGTATCCGAGAATGAGCGTTCCGGGAAGTCCGACTCCCCTCAGTCCAATCCCGGCGGGCGCGCCCGCGCCATTTGGCGACTCGCGTTACGGATCCGCGATCCGCGAGGCCGAGTCCGATCATCGCGAGATCCACCGGCAGCTGCTCAACATGCCGCCCGACGAGCGGGAGCAGATTCCGGAGGTCGCCGCATCTGCCGACGCAGTGTTCAGGAGAGTGCAGCAGCTCGCGCTCAACCTCTCCGATCTGGATCGCGGCGCCGGCCGGCAGACGACGGAATCTGTCGAAAAGGAAATAACGACACTCGAATCGCAGGCGAATCCGCTGGATTATCGCGCGAGCGAGGAAAGGGTCAGACGACTTGCACTCCTCCGCCGCGAGCGCCGCGCGCTCGTCGAGGTCGGCCGCAAGAAATCGGAGGCCCAGGAAAAGCTGGATAGCTGCCGTCAGCTACTGAGATCGATGCGCCTCGAGCTCGTTCGCTTCCGCACGGGCGGAATCAACGCGCAACCCACCGGGCTCACGATGGTCACCCAGCAGGCGCAGAGCGTAGTGCGTGAGATGGGATACCTGTCGGACGCCAACGCAGAGCTAAACGCCCTCTGACGCTGCACCGCGTCGCGACAATCGGAGCGCTCTCGATTTCGCTCCTCTGCATTGGCACGCGTGACTCGAACGCCCAGGCCAGGGCCTCGATTGGTCTCGCCCCGAAAACCAGTGTCGATACCGGAGCGGCGCGCGAATTAACGCACGTACCCACGCCCGACACTCTGCGCGGACTATACGTGAGCCATTGGGCCGCGCTTGGTAGAAAATTCCCTGGCCTCATTGGGGTCGCCAACAGAACTGAGGTCAACGCACTCGTAATCGACGTCAAGGACGACCGCGGATATGTGCTCTATCACTCGAGTGTTCCGCTCGCGCACGAGATCGGCGCCGACACCGCTGACGGCCACGTGCTTTCGCGCGCGAAGATCCGCGCCCGCCTCGACACCATGATCGCGCACAACATCTATCCAATCGCGCGCATCGTTGTCGCCAAGGACCCGATACTCGCAAGGAAAAAGCTCGACCTCGCGATCAAGCGCAAATCCGATCTCAAGCCGTGGCTCGACAAACTCGGCAATCCGTGGCTCGACCCTCATCAACGCGTCGTCTGGCAATACGCCGTCGATCTCGCCAACGAAGCCTACGATCTGGGATTCAGTGAGGTGCAGCTCGATTACGTTCGCTTTCCCGACGAAAAGCGCCTCGCCAGAGAAGCAGTGTATCCGCTCGCCAACGGGCGCACACGCGATGAAGTAATTCGCGAGCAGCTCGGATTCGTCCACGACCAGCTCAAGCCGCGCGGCATGCGCGTGACTGCCGACGTCTTCGGATTCACGGGCACCGATACAACGGAGATGGGGATCGGCCAGCGGTGGGAGATGTTCGTCGATCAGGTCGACGTCGTGCTGCCGATGGTGTACCCCTCACATTTTCCGCGAAACAGCTACGGCATTGCGCGCCCAAACGCGCATCCGTACGAGACGCTGGATCACGCCTTCAAGGACATGATCAGCCGCTCAGCGCCAATTGCAAAGCCCGCTCTGATAATTCCCTGGTACCAGGACTTTACACTTGGACCCCCGCACTACCACGCCGCAGAGATTCGCGCGCAGATGAAGGCCGGATACGACAACGGGCTCCAGAGCTGGATACTCTGGAACCCGAAGAGCAACTATACGGTCTCGGCCCTCGAGCCGCGGAACTAGCCGAAGCTTAGCTGCTGCCGTTGCGGCGGGCTTCCATGCGCGCCTTCATATCCGCTGCGTTCTTGTCGAACACCACCTGTTGATCAGCGGTGAGCAAAGCGCGGATCTCGGCGGACTGCTTGCTCTGAAGATCCATCATCTTTGAGCGGGTCGCCGCATCGGGGGGACCGCCAACTGCCTGTGCGGCCTTGCGGAGCTCCATCTGCTGCGGCATGTACTTCTCGCGAATCGTCTTGATCTGCGCCTTCTGCGCGTCAGTGAGTGTGATGTCCTTGAGGAGCATCCCGCCCATCCCTTCGCCACGACGCATCGTACCCTGGCCCTGCGGCTCAGGCTGACCCTGTGCGGCCGCGACCGAGGTCATGCCGGCGCAAAGCGCAACGGCCAGCGCGACGGTGTGAATAACCTTCATCCTTCTCTCCTGGAGTTATGTGTCGGACGTCGGACTGACGTCCCGCACGTAATACTCCTTAATAGGCGAAAAGGTTGGGGAAGACGGCTGTTAAACCCAACTCTTTACACCGCAACAGCTTAGCCCTGTCCCCCTAGCGCCAACACGAAAAGGTGCTATTCTTCCCCCCCAAGTCGGCGGCGCATGAGCCCGCCGGCGCCGAAGGCCTGATCCCTCCACGTGTCGAGCACCGCTTAGTGACTGCACCCGGGACTGCCGCCGAACTGCCCCCGACGATTTCTTCGCCCGCACCTGAGCCGCTCACTTTTCCGGTGAGTTGGGTCGTCGAGCACGCCGCGGCTCCAATCAAGTATCGCGCACTGTCCGACGTTGCCAAACTCAGCGAGAGCGCTCGCGAAGTCGACTGGCTTCCCTACTCACATCGTCCGGCGATCAGGCTGGCCGCCACCCAAAATCGGGATGGGATGTGGAACAACTCCATCCTCTCGATTCCCGGAAAGCACAGCGCTGATTTTTCCGGCCTTGGAACGATTCCGGCGGTGCGGCGCCTGATCGAGTACGGCTGGGGACCCGACTCTCCCCCGCTCGTTCTCGCTCGCCGATTGCTGTTTCGACTGCTCGCCGAGGACAATGATCCCGCGTTCACCTTCGAACTCGGAACAAAGACGCGCGACGACGACATGGTTCGCCGCACGCGTGGGGTCTTTCGAGAGGCGGCAGCCGCCACCCTCGCCCAATGTGGTTACGAGAACGACCCGAGACTTCGCGGCGCCGCGCGCCGCATCCTCGAGAGAACCTTCGCCTACCTGAATTCTCCGCTCGGAGAAAAGCCGTGGATGCGCGTGGGCAATACACACGTCCTCGCCCCCGAGTCGGCGCCGCCTTCCATCTATACGCTCACGATGCTCGCCCACATGCCAATCTTCCGGCACGAGCACTTCACCGCCGTCGAGCGGATTTACGACTGGATCACCCAGCCGCTCCCCCGCCAGGAAGCGGTCCAGCTCTATGGGAAGAAGATGGTGCCGCAGCCCCATCTCATCATGGGCGACGTTCTGCCCCACCGTAACGCAGTCGAAGCCGATGTGCCTTTCGCGCTCATGTGGCTCGAGACGATGGCTCGCCTCAACTTCCTCCGCCGTAACGACGGTTGGATGAGACTCTACGAGCGGTTCGTCGACGATCGGGATCGCTCCGGAGTCTGGCATCCCCACAAGGGAATGGAGCGCCCAACGACCACCAACCCATGGGCATGGTCGACATTTCCACTCGACGACGGAGTTGGCGCGGAATCGAAGTGGACCGACGTCACATTCCGCATCGGCCTCATCGGAAAACTCCTCGGCAGAGAAATTGAATTGATCTGATCAGATGATCAGATCACATCGCCGGCTTCTGACTCCCGGCGAGATGTTTCCCGCCGGCGACCCCGCTTATCGCGTCTCCTTCCCCCGATTGCGATCGGGATTGAGAGTGCGCGTGGTAGAGCGGGGCGACCCAGACGCCCCGCCGGTGCTGTTCGTTCACGGCTGGGGCTGCTCGATCTACATTTTCCGCCGCAACATGCCCGCGCTGGCGGAAGCCGGATTCCGCGCTATCGCGGTCGACCTCAAGGGACACGGACTGTCGGATAAGCCGGTCACAGCCGACGACTACACCATCGATTCGCTCGTCGAGCACCTTCGCGACATTCTCGATGCGCTCGAAATAGAAAAGCCCGCGTTGGTAGGTCACTCGCTTGGCGGATCGCTCATCTATCATTTTGCGGCGCGATATCCGACCCGTGTTCAGTGCCTTGGCCTACTCGCGCCAGTCGGACTGAAAGGTGTCCCTCTGATGCGATTTTATCGGGCAGCCACGCCAAAGTTGTTTTCTCCGATTTTTGGCCAAATCAAGCCGCGGCGGATCGTGAAACTCGCCTTGTGGCGAGTGTACGGGCACCGCGGGCATTTCACGAAGCGCGATGTCGAGGAGTTTCTTGCCCCCTCGCAGTTTCCCGAGTTTGCGCTGGCGGTGCGCGAGCTGCTCCATTCCTACGATTGGAACGCGGCCGACCACCAGCCGATGAAGGTCCTGGATCTCCCCGCCGTCGGGCTGTGGGGTGCGCTCGATCACCTGATGCCCAGCGACGGCATGGGCGTTTACCTCTCCCTCTTACCGGGAATCGCGCTTAGCGCTATTGCCGGTGCGGGCCACATCATTCCCGAAGAAACGCCCGCAGAAGTCAACGCCGCGCTTCTGGGCCTGCTCCGTGCGATTGCAACCGATTGATACGAGACCGCACTACGCGGTGCGAATGGTCAGCAGGGTATATTACAAGTAGATGAGTGAAGAAAAGATCGACGCGGGGCTCTCCTTTGCCGAGCTCGACCTCGCGCCCGAAGTGCTGCAGGCAGTACGGGATGCTGGCTACACACACCCAACGCCAATTCAGCAACAGGCTATTCCTCTGGCGCTCGCGGGACGCGACCTGATTGGTCTCGCGCAAACGGGCACCGGGAAGACCGCCGGGTTTACGCTTCCCATAATTCACAATCTGATCAGCGCTCCCCTCGGCGATCATAGCGGCGAGCCGGTTCACCGCGTTCGGGTTCTGATTCTCACACCAACCCGCGAGCTGGCGGCGCAGGTCGAAGAGAGCTTTCGGAAGTACGGCAAATACACATCGCTCCGAGTCGTCCCGATCTTTGGCGGCGTCGGAATAGAGCCGCAGTCGAAAGCGCTTCGCGCAGGAGTGGATGTGGTCGTCGCGACCCCCGGGCGGCTCCTCGATCACATGGAACGCCAGAACGTGGTTTTCGACGAGCTCGAAGTGCTTGTGCTCGACGAAGCCGATCGCATGCTCGACATGGGATTCGCTCCGCAGCTCAATCGCATCGTCAGCGAAATTCCTCCTTACCGGCAGACTCTGCTGTTCAGCGCGACGATGCCGCCCGAAGTCGAGTCGCTGGCGCGCAAATACCTTCGCAAGCCCGTCGTCGTTCAGGTTGGACGCCGGTCGGAGGCGGTCAGTACCGTCACCCACGCCGTCTATCCGGTTCCGCGTGAGCGAAAGACCACACTCCTCGTCGAGCTGCTGAAGCAGTCGGCTATGGATTCAGTGCTCATTTTCACCCGCACCAAGCACGGGGCCGATCGGGTTGTCAGCGCTCTCGAGGATGCGGGTATTGCCGCGACCGCAATGCACGCCGACAAATCACAGGGCGAGCGCACCAGGGCTCTCGAAGACTTCAAGTCGGGCAAGATCCGCGTGCTCGTCGCGACCGACATCGCTCAGCGTGGGCTCGATGTGTTCGGGATCACTCACGTGATCAACTACGACGTCCCGCAGCAGCCTGAAGATTATGTGCATCGCATCGGCCGAACCGGGCGCGCAGCCGCGACCGGGGACGCGTATACATTCATGTCGCCCGATGAGATCGCGATGGTTCGCACGATCGAGCGCACTATCGGACAGCAGATTCCGCGGATCTCCGTGCCAGGCTACGACTTCGGTACCACCGCCGAGAGCGGAGCGAACGGGACCACCCCGGACCCAGCACTTCCAGAGCTCAATGCCTCAGCCGACCCAGTCGCGACACAAAAACGGTATCGACGGCCGAGTTCCGTCGCACGACGACGCTGAGATTCGCGGCACCATAGCCGAAGCCACTCGCCGAATAGGCAATCCGCGTTCGAGTTGCCGACAATGCGACATCATGATCAGCGCCGATGTCCGCCTTCCGTAGCGTATCATTCTCGGCGCTGATGCGGATCACTCGTGCCGCGGTGTCGATCTCAACCGTTGTCTGGGCCGCGCGGGCGATGGACAGATGCCTGGCGGTACTGAAGAGCGATTCAATCTCCACTACAGCGCCATGGACGTAGATGCCGTCCAGGAGCCGCCCGGCGAAGGGGACCGCTATGGCCGAGAGTATGCTCAGAATGCAGAGCGTTACGGCGAGCTCGATCAAGGTGAATGCATTCCGCATCGATCCTTCCGCAGGATTGCCAGGTTGGATAGCATATGACCGGTAGACGATCCCCGCCGTCGAAACCTCTTCGGGTGTATCCATTCCGTCCCCCAAAAACATGAAAGGATTATTAGCATCGGGCGCGGCGATCTTCGCGCTCGTTTCAGCCTGCGCGACGCCGGCACCGCCTCCGCCTACCCCGACTCCGGAACCAGTTCCAGCGGCGACGCCATTCAAGATGGATCCAAAGCTCACGCCGAATTTCGTGCCTCCGTTCCAGGAAGGCCCGCTGATCGCGTGGGGCCAGGAGCCTGCCGGCGTCCGGCACCCCGAGCGAGTCCGGACATACGATTTACAGCATCAATCCACGATTGTCCGCTTCGACTGGTCCCGCAACGCCGTCGTTGGAACCACCACACTTCACATCGCCGGATTGCCCGGTGCGGCGCCGCTAGCGGATGTGGCGATTGACGCGGGGGATATGACGATCAAGCGCGTCGCGACCGCCACGCGGCCGCTGAAATACGACTACGATGAGCATTCGCTCGTGGTGCATCTGCCAACCCCGCTCCGCGCCGGCGCGAAGACGGCGATAATCATCGAGTACGACGGCGCAAATCGAACCAAGGGGGCGTATTTCAGACCGGCCAAACACATCGTCTGGACGCAGGGTGAGACCGAAGACAATCACTACTGGGTTCCCACCTACGATTTTCCGAACGACAAGACCACGTGGGAGTTTTACATCTGGAGCGCCAAGGGCGAGCGCGCTCTCTCGAACGGACGTCTGGCGGGCTCACGCACTGTCGGCGACAGCATCGAGTGGCACTGGGTTCTGGAAAAACCGGCATCCACTTATCTGATGACGGCCGTCGTAGGGAACTACGCGGTCGTGCAGGATAAGCCGTGGCACAACGCCACGATTGGGTACTGGACGTACCCCGATTCCGTCGATGCGGCATGGCGCGGATTCGGAAAGACACCCGCCGCTGTCGATGTATTCTCCCGCAAGACCGGCGTCCCTTACCCGTGGAACAAGTACGACCAGATAGTCATTCCCGAATTTCAGTACGGCGGAATGGAGAACGTGACTGCTACATCGCAGAACGACACCGAGATTCTGCTGCCCGCCTGGGCGGTACCTGAAGTGAGCGCCGACGACCTCATGTCCCACGAGCTCGGCCATCAGTGGTTTGGCGATTTGCTGACGACGCGACGCTGGGGCGACGTGTGGCTCAACGAAGGCTTCGCGACATTCATGG
>DASXYR010000390.1:0-16958 GCA_036502385.1 Gemmatimonadaceae bacterium | reverse complement strand
CACCCTCAAGGAATGGCGCGGGCGAACCTCGGCGGACGAAGTACATCCGGACGACATCGATTGCATGAACACGTTGCTCAGTCGTTCCGTGAACGACGACGCTGATTGCGAATTGGAGGTGCGCCTCCGGAAGGGAGACGGAACCCATCGCTGGTTTCTGGTTCGGTACCACCTCCTTCTCAACGAACACGGACAGCCGATCCGGTGGTACCTCGCGTGTACCGATATCGACGATCGGAAGCGCGTCGAGGACCGGTTGCTTCAGGAGAACGTCGCGCTTCGTGAGGAAATCGCGCAGACATCGATGTTCGAAGACATCGTGGGCACGTCACCCGCACTCGCTGCCGCGCTGTCACGAGTGTCCAAGGTAGCCGCTAGCGATTCGACGGTCCTCGTCACCGGAGAAACCGGGACGGGAAAGGAACTCGTGGCGCGAGCGATACACGCACGCTCCCCGCGTGCCTCACGCGCGTTTGTGGCCGTGAACTGCTCGGCTATCCCCCGCGAGCTGATTGCCTCTGAACTGTTCGGCCACGAGAAGGGCGCGTTTACGGGTGCCATCCAGCGACGCCTCGGCCGATTCGAAGTCGCGAACGGCGGCACGATCTTTCTCGACGAGGTCGGTGAGCTATCGCCCGATATTCAGGTCGCGTTATTACGGGTGCTTCAGGAGCGGGAATTCGAGCGGCTCGGCGGACAGCATCGCATTCACGTCGATGTGCGCGTCATTGCCGCGACGAACCGTGACCTGGCTGCCGCCGTCACGGACGGCGATTTCCGTGCTGATCTCTATTATAGACTGAACGTGTTTCCGCTTGAAATGCCACCGCTACGAGACCGGCCGGAAGACATTCCCCGCCTGGTGGAGTATTTCGTCGCTCGGTACGCACGGAAAGCGGGTAAGAAATTTCGGCATGTCTCCAAGCGCACCCTCGACCGTCTCCAGTCGTATCCCTGGCCGGGAAATGTTCGTGAGCTGCAAAACGTGATCGAGCGGTCGGTCATCGTGGCGAACACAGACGAATTCACCGTCGACGAAAGTTGGGTGTCGACGACACGTTCTGTCGAAAGTCGCTTGGGCCTGTCACGCGCGTTGGCGGTGCATGAGAAGGCGATCATAGAGGACGCGCTTCGAGCCTGCGGCGGACGCGTGTTCGGACCCGCGGGAGCAGCGGCCCGACTCGGCATCCCGCGCTCGACGCTCGAGTCGAGGATCCGTACACTGAAAATCGACAAGAGTCGTTTCCGCAATTAAGGGTCCCGTCGGTTTCGCTCAGCTTCCCAAGCTGGACGTCGCCGGTTCGAGTCCGGTCGCCCGCTCTGATCTTGTGCATTGCGCTTTGACGGCGTCCCCTCGGCCACCCGCCACGCCTACGTCAATTGCGTCGCCGTCTACGTCACACGACCTATACGGCCGGGAAAAAAGAGGAATTACCGTGGGCCATCGAATCAACGCGGCCTACCCTTTCCCGAGGTCTCCATGCGATACACAACACTTCCCCCGCTGGCCGGCATCCTGTTGTTCGTGGCTGCCTGCACGGACCAGTCGCCGGTTGGTCCGTCCGCTCTTGCGGCAAATGCCTCAAATGCCGCGACCGCCGCATCGACTCCGTGGGCACGAATCGTCGAGGGCGAAACGGGTCCCGGATCGCTATACGCGCTCTACATCCCCGAGAAGTGGAATGGCGAGGCGGTCTATTACGTCCACGGAATCCGGCCGCCGCTCGCGCCGATCACGCTCGCCGATCAGGACAATTTCTTCGAGGTGCGGGACGCGCTTGGCGCCCAGGGGTATGCCTTTGCGTACTCGAGCTTTTCGGAGAACGGACTTGCCGTAAAGGACGGAGCACAGCGGACGCACCAGCTCCGTGGGCTTCTCCATTCGCAGCTGCCTTCCAAGCCGCAGCGGAGTTACGTGGCCGGCTATTCATTGGGAGCTCTCATCGCGATGGAGCTCGGGCAGAAGTTCCCCACGCAATACGACGGCGTCCTCGCAATGTGCGGGATGGTGGGTGGCACACCGCGTGAGCTGCAGTACGTCGGCGACGTTCGGGCGTTGTTCGACGCTTACTATCCCGGCGTCCTTCCAGGCAACGCCATCTCGGCGCCGAGCATTCCTCCGACGATCGGGGAGGTGCAGGCCGCGGTGATAGCCGCTATCACGCCAACTCCCACAAATCCACAGGCACCCCTCGGGCTGTACGCGATCGCGAGCACGGCGCAGACGCCGCTGGCTTTTGCTCCCATCGGCAACGTTGGCGATCCATCCAGCCAGGCATTCCAGTCGTTGGTCGGCTCGCTCATAACCGCGCTTTACTACCAGCTCCTCGGCACCCCCGACGTGCTCGACCGCACGCATGGCCACTCGCCGTACGACAATCGCAATACGTTATACACGATTGGAACTCCGGTGGCGCCGGTGCCGCAGCTCGTTCCAGTTATAGCTGCGATGATCGCGGCCTCGAACCAGACCGTCGCACGCTTCGACATCACACCGGACGCGAGCAACTATCTGGACCGAAACTATGTCCCGAGCGGGACTCTCCAGATTCCGGTAGTCAGCGTGCACAACCTCTGGGATCCTCTCGTCCCGTATCCGATCCACGAGCCGCCGTTCGCGCAGGCTGTGTCTGATGCCGGGTCGTCAGCGATGCTGACTCGACAGGCCGTGGCAAATTACGGGCATTGCAACTTTCCAACGTCGGTCGTTCTGGACTCCTTCAAGACGCTCGTTGGCAAGGTGAATCCAACAAGCTGAGCAACCTCGCGTGAGGATCGCACGTCTAACCCCTTGTGGTCTCGGGAAACATTCGCGGGCCACAAGGGTTTTTACAGATGTACGCTGTCAGCAAACACCGGCCGCCTAACGTACTCAGGTTGTGACCTCGAACGAATCGCGCGACACGCACACCCACCTCACTCCACGGGCCTGGCTCCCGCTAGTGTTCGTGGTCGTCGCCCTGGTTCTTCTCTTCGGGACGCCGCTCTTCGTAAATCATCGCGTTCAGAATCTCCGCAACAACCTGTACGACGTCGCCGATCAGGCCCGCGTTGTCGTAAATGACTTCGAGGCAGCGTTCGCGACCGAGGTGCTCGGACTCCGCAACAGTGCGGGCAATCCGGCGCAGGCGGAGAAGCTCCGCGCGGTCGCGGCGACGATGGAGCGCCGCCAGGAGCGCGCCCTCGATTCGCTCGCCGCCCGGTTGGGACCCGACGCTGTCGAGCGGGTTGTTCTTCTTCGCGCCGCGGAGCAGCGATGGCGTGAGTCGAACACCGTCGCAGGGACAACGGTACTGCGCGATTCCGCCGATGCCGACGGGCGCGGCGTTCTCTCGTCCGCCGAAGCGCTGGACGACTATCTCGTCAGCGTGACGGTCCGCGCTCGCGATGAAGTGCAGCGCCTCGAGAAGACCAACGTCTACCTGGCGGTAGTTCTCGCGCCGATCGCGCTGATAGCGGTGGCGATCGTCTTCATGCTCGACCGACGAATGCGCCGCTTTGCGCACGAAGCGGAAGACAGAGCGCGGGAGCTCGAGCGCTCCGTCGAGCTGCGCGCGACGCTCATCCGCGGCGTCACGCACGACATCAAGAATCCCCTCGGCGCGGCTTCCGGATACGCCGAGCTGCTGGAAGAAGGTGTGGCGGGTACGTTGAGCCCTCGACAACTCGAGATGGTGCGGCGATTCAAGGTTCTCGTCGGGACCGCACAACACACTGTGACCGAGCTGCTCGATCTCGCGCGGGTGGATGGCGGTGCGCTTTCGATCGACCAGCGCGAGACGGACATCGTCGCGACGGTGAGAGATGTCTTCAATGGTTACGAGGCGGGCGCCGCGCAAAAGGGAATCTCTCTGACGCTGAATGCGCCATCCGCCAACCTTCCCGTCAGGACTGATCCCGCGCACGTCCGGCACGTGCTCGAAAATCTCGTTTCGAACGCGATCAAGTACACCCCTCCGGGCGGCTCGGTGGCGGTCGGAGTTTCCAGGACGGATGGCGAAGGAGCTGGAGACCCGCACATCGCGATCAGCGTGCGCGACAACGGGCCCGGAATCCCGCCGGCATTTCGCGAGAAGATCTTTGACGAGTTCTTTCGAGCACCGTCAGCGGACCCGGCCGTTTCGGGCAACGGCCTCGGGCTCGCGATCAGTCGGCGGATCGCCCACATGCTCGGCGGAGATATATCGCTCTCCGACGCACCCGAACGGGGGTCGATATTCACGCTCGCGCTGCCCATCTCGCATCAGGCAGGCGACCCAGCGCGCTCCTGACGCGCCGGCGCCCTCCGAATTCATCGCGCGCTCTGGCGCAACCCGCCATTCTAAGCGACACTATCGTCTGCCCGCCCTTCGAATTGAACACTCACCTTCAGGAGGGCTCGTGAACGCCACTCAATTCAGCAGCTTCGCACTCGCGGTCGCCTTGCTCGGATGCGCGTCGAAGCCGACGCCGGTTACAGTAACCGGCGACGCCGGGGATGTCGCATCGCTTGCGGGCAAATGGAGCGGCGAATACAACAGTCCCGTCACGGGCCGCAGCGGAAGCATAATCTTCAATCTCTCCAACTTGGGGACGGCCGCGAGTGGTGACGTCGTGATGGTCCCGAAAGGTTACGGAAAGGCGTTGCAGCGGTACAACACCGGGACTACCCCGCCGATCCAGAGCGCAGACAATTCGCAGGTATTGACCATAAAGCTCGTTCGCGTGAGTGGCGATGCGGTGAGCGGAGTACTCGATGCGTATCGCGATCCACAGTGCGATTGCCCTGTCGAGACCACTTTTGTCGGCCGGCTCCATGGCGACACCATCGACGGCACATTCACCACTCGAGGGTCGCCATCCGTGGCTCCGCAGACCGGAACCTGGCGCGTCAAGCGCAGCAGCTAACTCGCGGGCTTGACCGACTCGATCGCCTCTGAGGGAGGGGCGCTCGAGCGCAAGTGCTCGTAGAGGGCGGCACTCAGCGCAGCAATGAATAATCCGGCCGTCCAACCTCCGAGGACGTCGGTTGCCCAATGCACATCCAGGTATAGGCGGGTGAGGCCCACAACCAGAGGTACGCCGCCGCCGATCAGAATGGCGGCCGGCCAGGAGAGGATTTTCTCGCGAGCGAGCACGTAGCAGAGAGTCACCATCACCGCCGCCGCCATCGTTGCGTGCCCGCTGGGAAAAGAAAATGTTCTCTCGTTGAGCAGTTCGGCCCCGGCCGGCCGTGTGCGTCCATACACAAGCTTCACGCCTGTCGACAACACGCCTCCTGCCGCCGGCGCTGCGATCACGACACCAGCTTTTCTGCGGCCCCAGCTACGGTAGAACCACGCCCCAGCCACAATCGCGATCAGCACCATCACTTCTGGTGACCCGATCCACGTGAATGCGTACGAGATCTTGTAGACGATCGGATTCTGGTGCGCCAGGAACCAGGCACGGACGCTGTTGTCCAGCGGCCCGGTTGATTTATGCGCCACGTCCTCGCCGAGATCGGCGAACATTGATATGGCGATCGCGGTCACGACCACGACCAGCGTCCAGTAGGTGACCAGCTTCTTGACCCACCCGAACGCCCATTGCGTGCGGGAGGGTGGGAGTTCCGGGCTCGTCACGACGCGGTCTCCATGGCCGCCGCCGCATCGATGAGGGGTCGCCGCGCCATCGCCCGTCTTCGCGCTCTCCGCCACACGCGGATGCTGCGCCGCCTGCGCCGCACACTGATCGAGGGAAACAAAGCCAACCCCCAACTCCACCCCAACCAGGACAAGCGGTCGCGTGAATTCATCGTTCTGAACATCAATGCTGCAACTGCGACGCCACCCAATGCATTTCCGATTCTTCCCGTCTCGGGTGGTTCCATTCGACGCGAGATCACCTGCGTCGAGCCTGGAACACGGGCGATGACAGTCCGCCGAATCGCAATATCCAGCGCGGCAGGAGTCAACGCGCGCCAGCCTGGTACGCGCAGAACGCTCCACGCTGGCGCTGCCGCCGCCCAGCCGTGATTGTCGGAGCCGGATACCAGCGCCAAACCCATTCGATCGGCAAGCGCGATGATGCGCTTCCCGTCATTCGTGGTCTGCGCAATCCCGCGCGGCGATCCGTCGGCGCCTTCGATCGCGGCGAGCTTGATTTCTCCCGTGTATTCGTCAGCTGGAATGCGATCCAGATCGCCCGGCATGGTTAGAATGAGGATCGGCGGCACGGGGCCTCCGTCGGTTTCTACCGCCGCTTCCCTCCAATCGGGGGAACTGATCCTCATGCGCCTGGGATCCACTCCGATCAGGATGGGATGTTCCGGGCCATCGCGAAGCTCCACACCCGGAAGAATCGTCGTTCCACCGCCCGCGGTCGGCGGATTGAGCCTGAGACCATCGAGTACCCCGTCGAAGGTTCGATGATCGGTGATGTAGACAGCATTAAATCCGGCGGCGCGGTGCCATTCACGATTTCGTTCGGCGTCGAATCCGGCTCGTCCATCGTGCGATGCCGAGGTGTGGCTGTGAAAATCGACGACGATGAGATTGGGATCGGATACGCGCAACGAAGCCATGGGCCTCGAGAGCAGGAGCATGATTCCCAGAATCGCCACCATGCCGCCGGTGAAGCGGACGCACGTCCGCGACGCTTGGCGGACCCTGAAACACCGAGATCGTCGCACGTCCCCGACTATCTCGCAGCCGATGATCAGCAGCGCACACAACGCGAACATCGCCCAGTACTGGGCCGGCGTGAGCATCGTCAACGCATCGAGGATGTTAGATGCCGGCGCCAGCAGATGGTAGACGAGGGGCGCGTTGAGAGTCGCCGTGACGGCCGCCTCGGGCCGCGCGACATCTACGAGTGGCGACAACGAAAAGGCCGCTGTCACTGCTATGCAGAGCGTGATCAACAGCGGCCAACGATATTCCAGGATCCGTCGAAAGCTGGGCAGTACCACTTGCCTCATCTAAAGAGAAAAAAGTCGGCGGTAAAATCTCCAGAACGATAGGAGTCTCAACTGTCGCTACGATGACACTGTCGTGGAAGCGCGTGGGAATCTTATGGTGACTCTTGTGCCAGTGCCAGGTTCGGACGTCATCGAGATCTCCGCGCTGTGCTCCCTGGCGATCCAATTCGCAATCGATAGCCCCAGACCCGCGCCTTCGGTTCTTCCCCGAGCGGTATCGCCACGGAAGAATCGCTGGAATACCCTCGGCAGGTCTTCAGGCTTTATTCCGATCCCCGTGTCTTCCACGACGAACGTCGGCACTCCTTGAGGCATTGACACTCGAACGCGGACTTCGCCTCCGGCATCGGTGAACTTCATTGCGTTGTCGAGAAGAATCATCAGCAGCTGACGAACGAGCGAAGGGTCGCCGACGATCGGCGCCTCCTCGAATTCCTCCACGGTCACTGCTACTCCCTTCTGCCGGCCAACCAACTGCGCTGCCGCGGCGGCGTCAATCGCGACGTCGTCGAGAAAGAATCGCTCGTGCTCGATCTGTCTTTCGCCGGAATCAGCCCGCGCGAGAACGAGCAGGCTGTCGACGATGCCTCCCAGGCGGCGAGCCTCGGCCTCAATGCCGCGCAACGATGACACGTAATTGGCCGCATCGCGTGGCTGCTGGAGCGCAACTTCGGCGTGCGTGCGAAGCACGGTTATGGGAGTCCTCAGCTCGTGTGCCGCGTCGGCCATGAAGCGCCGGATGAACAATACGGAGCGCTCGATCGGCGCCGTGGACTTGCGGACGAGGATAAATCCGCCCGCGGCAACGAGTACGAGCGCGGCGAGTGCGACACCACCGAATGCCGCGATCAGATCAGCATAACGATCCTCTAGCTCGACCTGGTCGGCTACGGCGACCGCCACGAGATGCCGACCCGATGCGAGCTTGAACAGCAGCGCGTGCAACCTCAGCGTCTCATCGCGGCGCGTATCGATCTGAACATTCTTCTCCCCAGTCTTCGCGGCCTCGCGTGCTGCCGCGCGGATCCACCCGGCGGCGGTATCGGGCTTGATGGGGTTGCCAAGGGTATCGAGCAGGTAGAGCGCTCGGTCGGGGATGTTGAGCTCCTCGACGGCGTCAACCACGTGTCCACGCGCGCTCTTTGCCTCGGCTTCGCGGATTCTCGCCGCACGCGCGAGCTCCTCCGTATCGTTCCTCAGTGAATCGTCGAGCTGCTGTGAGATCTGGTAGCGAATCACAGCGAAAAGGCTGGTTCCGAGCAGCAGGATTATGAGTCCGAACGTCGCTACATACCAGATTGTGAGGCGCAGCCGGAGACGGACGAGCCGCTGGATGCCCGTACGCGAGGAACTTGCCTCACTCACCAAAGCGGTATCCAGCGCCTCGCAGTGTCTGAATCAGCTTGGTGGGATAATCATCGTCGATCTTCCGGCGCAGTCGTCGCACCAGCACTTCCAGTACGTTGGTGAACGGATCGTGGTTCTCGTCCCAGACGTGAGCGGTGATCGCCGCCCGGTCGACTACCTGGCCCTTGTGGAGGATGAAGAACTCCAACAGCGCGAACTCCTTTGCCGTGAGCTCGATGGCCTTGCCGGCCCGACGCACGCGGTGCGCTTCCAGGTCGACCTCGAGATCGCCGGACCGCAACGTCTCTGGAAGCGGAGCGCCCCTTCGCCTCCCGAGCGCACGAACACGGGCCAGAAGCTCCCGAAAAGCAAAAGGCTTTGTGAGATAGTCGTCGGCGCCGACCTCGAGACCGGCGACCCGGTCGTCAACCGTGTCGCGCGCGGTGAGCATCAGGATTGGCGTGGCGACTTCACGCGCCCTCAGCTCCCGACAGAGATCGAAACCATTTCCGCCGGGAAGCATGACGTCGAGGATGACGACATCGAGGCTTCCGAGCACGGCTTTCATCAACCCGTCGGCGTAGGTCGAAACGGCGACTACCTGAATCCCCTGCTCCGCAAAGCCGGTCTTGATGATCGCCGAGAGGCCGGGGTCGTCTTCAACAAGGAGAACTCGCATGAACGCCAATCTATATCACTTGGCGCGGAAGGGAGTGCCGGACGCATCGACGCACGATGTGTAATCATGACGACAGCTTCCACCGGTATCGTTAGTTCATCAACCGCAGAGACAATCCCGCGAGCGTCGCGGGCTGCACGGTTAAACAACGGAGGAAGTTCATGTTCAAAATCATCGCCATCGCGGTAGCAATCGCGGCCACCACGAGCATCGCCGGCGCACAGGCCAGCACAGTCGCCAAGAGCACCGTGAAGACCACCGCGGTCAAGACCGGCACAGTAGCGAAGCACCATTCGACGATCAAGAAGGAAGAGAGCCAGGCCGCGCTTCAGAAAGAAGCAAAGATCTCCGAGGAGACCGCTCGCGCAACGGCCCTCAAGGAAGTTCCGAACGGAGCGGTCAAGTCCGAGGAAATCGAGCGCGAGAATGGCAAGCTCATTTACTCGTACGACATCACGGTCCCAGGCAAGACGGGCATCGACGAAGTGAACGTGAATGCGATGACAGGGAGCGTTGTCGCCAAGTCGCACGAAACTCCGAGGGCGGAGAAGAAGGAAGCCGCCCAGGAAGCGAAAGAAAAGTCGGCGAAGAAGTAAATCGCCGCCGGACCCTCGGGTCCGATCCCGACACCCAGCCGCGACTGGGGTGGCCAACGGCTGAAACAAGCGCTGGTCCCCCCTACGCGGTTCTTTCGTCTGCGGCGTAAATTTGCTGATGCGTTCATTTTTCCGGGCGACAGCTCTCGTGTGCCTGTCCGCAGTGGTCGCGCGGGGCCAACAGCCAGTTACGCGGCAACAGGCAATTGAATCCGCCGTTACGCGTGGAGCGCGGGCCGCCGTTGCGCGCGCCGATACTCTCGTAGGGTCGGCACAGCTCCTCGCCGCGAGGCAGTGGGACAATCCGTCGCTCGCGGCGACGTATTCCAAATCGACACCGCATTACCACACCATCGTAGACCTGCCCCTCGATATCAGCGGCGCGCGCGGCGCGCGCGTTCGCTCGGCCGAGGCGACGCGATTGGCGAGCCAATATAGATTCGCTTTCGAGCGCGCCGCCGCGGAGCTCGACGCCGACACGACCTACACGCGGGCTCTCGCCGCGCTCGAGAGGGTGCGTCTCGCACACCGCAACGCCAGGGATGCCGACAGTCTGCGCCGGATGGCAGCAATCAGGCGCGACGCGGGCGATGCCAGCGATCTCGATGTCCTTCTCGCGACACTGAACGCCGGTCAGGCTGCGAATCTCGCGGCGACCGATTCACTGACCCTCGTATCGAGCCTGTTCGATCTGCAGACTGTGATGGGCCTCGACACAAATCGCGTTTTTCTGACCCCCGTAGATTCTCTCACACTTCCGTTGACTACGGCCGCCATGTCGGCGCCAATGCAGACTCTTCCGGTCGCAGCAGCCGAACAGGCGCTGACGGCGGCTGAATTGGGCGTGAGTGCGCAGCGCCGAAGCATCTTCACACCGTTCAGCATTCAGGCGGGAATCGAGAATGGTGACCCGAGCGAGCCGGGGATACTTCCTACGTTTGGTCTTTCGATTCCACTTCCGCTGTTCAATCGGAACAGAGGCGCCATCGCGCAGGCTGAGGCCGAGCGGGAGAGGGCGCGTGCCGAGCTCGCGTTGACGAGAGTGGAGACCCAGGCCGCGCTCGGTCGGGCGACCCGCGAGCGCAATCTCGCCTTCGAGAAAATTCAGCGCGATCGCCTGCTGGTGGAGAGCGCCAATCGAATAGCCGCCATGTCGTTGACGGCGTACAGGGAAGGGGCCCAGGGATTGCCAGCGGTACTCGAAGCGCAGCGCAACGCGCGTGAGATTCTTTCGCAGTACATCGATGATCTCGCCAACGCGTGGATTGCTACGGCAACTCTGCGATTGTACACTCTGCCGGTGCAGGCAAGATGAAACGGCTCGCTATCCTCATTCTCGTGGCATTTGCGGGCGCGTGCAGGAAATCCAGTGGCGACGAAGCTGGCGATCCGGCAGCACTCGTTCAGGTCAAAACCGCGGTAGCGACCATCGCGCCCTTCGCCGAGACGATCAGCGCGATCGGGAGTGTGAACGCGCGGAGCGGACACATCGCGTCGCTCAGCGCACCGGCCCCGGCGAGAATCGCGACGGTGTATGTATCGATGGGCGCTAAAGTGAGCGCAGGGACCGCGCTCATCGCATTCGAGCAGGCGCCTTTCCGTGCGGCGGCGATCAGCGCCGAAGCGGCGTTGACGGCGGCGCAAAAGAACTACGATCGCGCGCGCCGGCTCGCCGATGCTGGAATCGTCCCGCGGAAGGACGCTGATCAGGCGGCGACCGAGCTGGCCCAGGCGAACGCCGCGGCGATGATCGCGAGACGCACCGCCCAACTCGCGGTGCTGCACTCTCCGATCTCCGGCGTCGTCACCAAGCTCAACGCGCCTCTTGGCGCATCAGTCGATCTCGGACAGCCACTTGTAGAAGTCGCCGACCTCGGTGCGCTCGACATCATCTTCAATGTCTCGCCATCCGATGCGGCGCGAATTGCCTCGGGTGCTTCGGTCACGCTCAGTGCGGGGGAGAACGCCAAAGGCGAGCCACTCGGTGTTGGGCACGTGATCGACGTCGGCGGGACGGTGGATTCCGCCACCCGCAGTGTGTCTGTCCGCGCCATCGCGCCACCCACGGCGAGGCCGCTTCGAATCGGAGAAACGATCTTCGGCCAGATCGCAACGGCCGTGCATCCTCGCGCGATCGTCATTCCGGTGACGGCGCTCGTCCCCGAGGGTGACGGTTATAAGGTCTTCGTCGTTACGGCAGCCAATCTCGCTCGCGAAAGGGCCGTCACGGTGGGCCGGCGTACCGAGACAACCGCGGAGATAATCGGCGGACTCGCGGCGGGCGAACGCGTCGTCACCGAGGGTGCGTACGGGTTGGAGGACAGCGTCAAGGTCACCCAGGCCAGATAGTGGGCGCCCTCTTCGACCTTCTCGCCGCCCAGCGTCGTTTCATCTATCTGCTGGTCGCGCTGCTGAGCGCGGGCGGAATCTACGCCGCGCTCAGGCTTCCGTCGGCGATCTACCCGGAGCTGGCGTTCCCACGCGTTCTCATCGTTGCCGAAGGCTCCGCGCTCGGGGCTAGGCAGATGTTGTTCAGCGTAACGCGCCCGATTGAGGAGGCGGTGAGCATCGTTCCGGGCGTCACCCGCGTGAAGTCGCGGACGATTCGCGGCGGTGCCGAGATCAGCGTCACGTTTTCGGATAACACCGACATGACGTACGCGCTGCAGCAGACGCAGGCGCGGGTCAACCAGGTGCGAACGTCGTTGCCGAGCGATCTGAATATCGAAGTGGAGCGCATGACTCCGTCGCTGTTTCCGATCCTTTCCTACAATCTCGAGGGTGGAGATCCTGCGACTCTCTACGACATCGCGCGCTATCAGCTCAAGCCCCTCCTGTCGCGTGTTCCGGGAGTCGGCCGCGTGGACGTGCAGGGAAGCGACGTCCGCGAAATCGAGGTCGTCGCCGATCCGGCACGCCTCGCCGACCAGCGCCTCACCTACGACGATCTCGCGAATGCGATCAAGAACGCAACGGGTGTAAGCGCGGTCGGGAGAATCTCCCAGGACTACAAGCAGTACCTGATAGTGAGCGCCCAGGAAGCGCACGCACCCGAAGACATTGCCGCCGTGGTCGTCGGTCACGGCCTGAGGGTGCGCGACGTCGCGACCGTGACTTTGGGCACCGAGGATCATGTGCGTATCATCGCCGGCGACGGAAGACCTGCGGCGTTGCTCAACATCACTCGACAGCCGGGAGGCAGCACGCTCCTGCTCGTCGACAGCGTTGCCAGCCTTGCCGCTTCCGTCAGCAAGACGCTGCCGCCGGGAGTCACTCTCAAGCCCGTCTACGACCAGGGCGCGCTCGTCCGGGATGCAATGAAGTCGGTCCGCGACGCGATGATCATCGGCGCGGTGCTGGCTGTGATCATCCTTCTTCTTTTCCTGCACCACGCCCGCATCACCGCGATCAGCGCGTCCTCGATCCCATTGACGCTCGCCATCAGTGTGTTCGCGATGTACCTGATCGGGCAGACGTTCAATCTGATGACACTCGGGGCGATGGCGATTGCAATCGGCCTCGTCATCGACGATTCCGTCGTGATCACGGAGAACATCGTCCGCCACCTCCGGCTAAATTCCAATCGGCACGAGGCGATCAGAGAAGCGCTGCACGAATTGATCTGGCCCGTGACCACCTCCACGCTCACGACGGTGGTGGTCTTCCTCCCGCTGCGCCTCCTCACGGGCGTCGTCGGTCAGTTCTTTGCCGCGCTGTCGATCACGCTCACGATCGCCGTCCTTGTGTCGCTCTTTCTTGCCGTCACCATCATCCCGCTGATGGCAGATCAGTTCCTGCGCGAAGAAGACGCAACCGCGGATGAACTTGAGGAAGAGAAAGCGAAGGCCAATCCCCGCGGTGCCGGCGGAATTCTCTTTCGCGTCCACCATGCGCTCGACACGCTCTCGGTGCGGTACCAGGAATCTCTTGATCGCGTGCTCCACCATCCGCGGCGCATGTTGATCGCCGCTGGACTGCTAATAGTCGCTGGAGTGATCGCGCAGCGATTCGTCGGTACCGGATTCCTCCCCGAGATGGACGAGGGCGCGTTCGTGCTCGACTACTTCACGCCGGGAGGCACCGCGCTGGCGGAGACCGATCGAGAGGTCCACATCGTGGAGAGGATTCTGGCTGAGACGCCGGAAATTACCGGTACGTCGCGCCGCACGGGGGCCGAGCTGGGCCTTTTCGCAACCGAACAGAACACCGGCGACATCGTCGCTCGGCTGAGACCACAGAATCAGCGCTCCCGATCCATCTTCGACGTGATCGACGACGTCAGGACCAAGGTCGAGACCGCGGTTCCTCGGCTTCACATTGAGTTCGTGCAGATCCTCTCTGACGTTATCAATGACCTCGCGGGATCGGCGAAGCCCGTCGAGATCAAGCTCTTTGGTCCCGATCTGAATCGGCTCGAGGCGTACGCGAAAAGCATCGAGCCAAAGATGACGAACATCGCAGGAATCGAAGATCTCTTCAGCGGCGTGAGCGAGCCGAGTGCGGAGCTGGATATGCGCGTGAGCGAAGCGGAAGCAAATCGCGTCGGGCTCACCCCGCAGAACGTGGCGGATGCGGCGATGGGCGCGCTTCTGGGCGTCCCCGCTGGCGAGGTACGGCTCGAGGATCGATCCATTGCCGTGCGCGTGAGAGCGCCGGATACCGTGCGCTTCAACAGATCTCAGCTTACCGCGCTACCGGTTGTCTCGACGCAGACAGGAGCGACGGTCCCGCTTGGCACGCTCGCGACCTTTACGCCGGTGGAGACTCGCGCCGAGCTGCTTCGCGAGGACCAGCAGCAGATGATCGCCATGACGGCGGACGTGAGTGGGCGCTCACTCGGCTCGGTGATGAACGATGTGAAGGCCCTGCTCGCAAAGAGTCCGCCGCCGGCGGGAATCCGACTGGAGCTGGGAGGGCAGTACGCGAGCCAACAAGAGGCGTTTCGTGGGATGCTGCTGGTGCTGGCGCTCGCCGCAGCGAGCGTGGTCGCGGTTATGGTGCTTCAGTTCCAGTCGTTCGTCGAAGCGCTCATCGTGCTTCTCGCGGCGCCGCTTTCGTTTGTGGGCGCGATCGGATTGCTGTTGCTGACGGGGACGCCACTCAACGTTTCCTCCTTCATGGGACTGATATTACTCGTGGGTCTGATCGTGAAGAACGGAATCATTCTTCTGGACTTCACCCGGCACCGAATGCAGGCGGACAACCTCCCGCTCGCGCAGGCGATCTCGGAGGCGGCGCGCGTCAGGCTCCGGCCAATTCTGATGACGACTCTCTGCACGCTGTTCGGACTGCTCCCGCTCGCGCTTGGACTCGGCGCCGGAAGCGAGCTCCAGAAGCCGCTGGCGCTCGCGGTGATCGGTGGTCTTACTCTGTCGACTCCGATAACGCTCTATGTGGTGCCGACGCTCCTCGTCGCGATACGCGGTAGAGGCTACCGTCTGATGTCAGACCACCCGCTCCCTACGTAATCGTAGCAACGGCTTCGGCGGCGGCGACGCCAGCACATCCAACTTTCGCGGGACGGCCATCGCCGAAGCAACTGGGCGCGCGGTCTCTGATCTCGCCGGTAAGCTGGTCGAACGCAAGTCGGCGTTCGGATTTGCGGCCGGAGAAAACGCCTGGCGAGCCGGTGCCGCGAAAGCGGCAGCCCCATAGCTTTACATCATGACCACACCACCAACGGCGCATCCACCAGCGACACTCGAAGGCTGGTATGTGCTGCACCAGATATTTCGCGTCGATCGCCGGCGTCTCGCGAAGCGCGGACTTGGGCCGATGCTCAAGAGTGCCCGCACCACCTTCGACCGTCGGGCAGGAGTGGGAGGCGTACCGCGGACAAGACGAAAACCAGCCACCGAGTCGACAATTGGCTGGAGCTGCATCGCTCGCGTGATCGGATCGACCTCCGACCTCATGGTGATCCACTTCCGGGATTCGCTCGATGCTATCGGCGAAGCCCAGGATGCGCTTTCCCGCACTGCATTGGGTGAGATTCTGGATCCAGTCTATTCTTTTCTCAGCATCACCGAAGCGGGACTCTATCACATCACCGCCGAGCTCGCGCGCGACGCGGTGGCGCGGGGCGGCAAAGCCGGCGACGAGGCCTATGCGCGCGCGCTGGCCGATCGATCGGAGGTCGAGCGCGCAAGTGCGCACATTCGACGACGGCTATATCCGGAGATTCCAGCAGACATGCCGTACGTGTGCTTCTATCCGATGTCGAAACGACGAAATGAATCGCAGAACTGGTACACACTCTCGCTTGATGAGCGGAGTCGCCTGATGCAGGCGCACGGGCTTACGGGGAGGCGTTACGCCGGAAAGGTGCAGCAGGTGATCTCGGGAGCCATCGGGCTCGACGCCTGGGAGTGGGGGGTGACCCTGTTCGCGAAAGACGCGCTCGAGTTCAAGAAGCTCGTCACCGACATGCGGTTCGACGAAGTGAGCGCGAAGTACGCTGACTTCGGAAATTTCTACGTGGGTAAGATCGTCGCCGACTGAGGTTGTGCGGCGATGGGGATCTCAGGTATTTAGCGGAAGCGTCAGCATGAACGTCGATCCCACCCCCGCTGCGCTGACGACCGTCAGGCTTCCGCCCATTGCCTGTGCGAGCTCCCGACTGATGGCGAGTCCCAACCCCGTTCCTTCATGGGCACTGCTCAACGAGCGGCCCAGCTGAACGAAAGGCTCGAAGATGCTCTCCTGCTTTTCGGGTGGGATGCCGGACCCGGTGTCGCTCACCGAGATGCTTCCGGTGGTTGGCGTCGAGGTGATCGAAATCGTCACTTTGCCGTCGGCATTTGTGAACTTGATCGCGTTCGAAAGAAGGTTGAGCAGAATCTGACCGATCTTCGACGCGTCCCCGAGCACTACCGAGTTTGCGGCGATAGGCCCGCGCTCGAGGATGACTCCCTTCGCTGCCGACTGGGTCAGCGTCATGGGAAAGACCATGTCGACGACCTGCGACAGCGGCACCGCCGTGATGTTGTAGGTAAGGTGCCCCGCTTCAATGCGGCTGAAATTGAGCAGATCGGAGATGATGCTCATCAGATGCTGCTGGCTCCTCCGAATCCGGTCGAGAAAATCCAGCTGCTCCGGAGTAACCGGTCCCGCAAGCCCGAGGGTGAGCAGGTCGGTGTATCCCCCGATGGCGTTGAGTGGCGTTCTCAGCTCGTGGGACATAGCAGTCAGAAACTCGCTCTTGGCGGTATTGGCAGCCTCCGCCTCTGCGACTCGCCGAGTGTCGGCGAGTGCTCGCTGCTCGTTGGCGCGGCGCTCGGTCAGATCGCGTGTGACTTTCGCGAATCCGAGAAGCGTGCCGTCCGTGTCGCGAACGGCAGTGATGATTACGCTGGCCCAAAAGGGAGTTCCATCCTTTTTGAGGCGGAAGCCTTCA
>DASXYR010000389.1:0-9004 GCA_036502385.1 Gemmatimonadaceae bacterium | reverse complement strand
TCGACGAGAACGAGGAATCGCGCGTTCAGTGGCTGGCCCCATCCAACGACGACCTGCCCGTGAATCAAGCGGTCGTCAATGCGGTAAAGATTGATCCCCATCAGCTCCGCTCAATCACAATCAGCGAGGCCTTGCCGCGCTCCGCCGCGGAGCGCGCCGCCTCTTCGGGAGACGCTTCGTTGTTGAACACAAAGTCGAGCAAGGTGGCGAGATTGACACCGCTCACCAGCATCAGCCCCGGATCGCCTCTCACCAGCCTGCGAGCGGCAAGCGTGGCGCTTCCCGCTGGCAAATCGGTAAAGATGACGCGGGCGCCGGTTCGTGCGAGCTCTTCTCGAATCGCCGTCTCGATATCTTCCGGGGTGAGACCCTTCATCGAGAGGCTCACCAGCTTTCCAGCCATTCCACAGATCTGATCGACCGCCGAGACGAGGCCGGCGGAAAACTCGCCATGACCGATCACGATTCCTTTTGGCTTGTTCGTAGCCGGCATTCCCTTACTCATGATCTTCCTGTAGGTATTGGCGAATGTTCGATGCGGCGGCCGTCTTCATTCGCTTCATCAGTCGGTCGTTGAACTGTTCCGCTGGATTGATGCCTGAATAGCGGAGAAGATGGTTGAGCGCGATCACCTCGGCGATGACGGTGATGTTCTTACCGGGATTGAGGTAGACCGTGATCTTGGGGAGCTCGACTTCGAGAATGGTAGTGGTCTGGACATCGAGTCCCGTCCTTTCGACCACGGCGTCCGCATTCCACTGCTCGAGCTGTACAACAACCTCGATGCGCTTCTGCTGGCGGACCGCCCGAATACCGAAGATCGCGGGAATGTCGATGAGACCCACGCCGCGAATCTCCATGTAGTGACGCTGCATTTCGTGGCCGCGCCCAATGAGAACGTCGTTGCCGCGCTTGCTGGCGATGACAAGATCGTCTCCCACCAACCGGTGCCCGCGCTCGACAAGATCGAGGACGCACTCGGATTTCCCGATACCACTCATGCCAGTGAAAAAGAGACCGACGCCGAAGACGTCGGCAAGCGAGCCATGGAGGGAGACCGTCGGCGCGAATTCCATTTCGAGTACGGGCTTGATGCGCCGGTAGAACTCGGCCGTCTTGAGCTTTGTCCGAATCAGGGGAACGCCGGCTGCGCTCGCGGCCTCCCTGAGACCCGTTGGCAGGCGCTGCCCTTTGGTGATGAAAACCGCCGGGATCGGAAAGGAGAAGAACAGCTCCAGGATTTTCCTGCGCTCAGGAACGCCGAGCGAACCGAGGTAGGTGATCTCCGTCTCGCCGAGAACCTGAAGCCGCTGCGCGGAGAATCGCCTGACATATCCAGCGAGCACGAGGCCCGGGCTCGAAACCTCCGGATTGCCGACGGGTCGATCGAGGCCAGTGCCCGGCTCGATCTCCTCGAGCTGGAGCGAGCCGCGCAGGCGATCGAGGAGCTTCCCGACGGTTACCTTGGGAGACGCCATTGCGCCTCCGCGACAGCTGAAATTCCTGCACTCATTTCGCGACTACTTCCTCAAGGTGCGCCAGCGTCTCTTTTGCTGAGCGTTCCCACGTAAAAGTCTCGGCGAACCGACGGCCGGCGTTCCCCAGTACATCGACGAGGTTGCGCGACTCGACGATCCCCCGCATCGCTGCCGCCATTGCTTCGACGTCGCCCTGCGGCACGAGAAATCCAGTTTCGCCATCGATCACGGATTCACGAATTCCTGGCGAGTTCGCCGCTATGACAGGAGTACCGCAGGCCGCTGCTTCGAGATTGCTGATGCCCCATCCTTCCTTTGGTGACGCAAGGGTCGACGCCCAGGCGCGCCGGAGAAGATGCACCTTCTCTTCCTCGGAGATGAACCCCAGAAACTTTACCCGATCGGTGAGCTGGAGAGAGTTTACCAGCCCTTCCAGCGAAGCGCGATAGTCGCCGCTGCCGGCGATCTCGAGGCATGCGCTCGGGATGTTGAGCGCGGCGAAGGCCCTTATGACCATGTCGACCCGCTTGTATTTCTTGAGCCGCCCGAGGTAGACGAACAGTGGAGTCGGGGATCGCTCCGCCGGATTCGGCGTCAGGCGCGCAGAGTCGACGCCATTGTATATGACCCTGATCAAGTGACGGCGAATTCCGCGGGCAACCAGATCGTCGGCAGTGCTCACGCTTACTGCCTCGAACGGAACCGAGCGATACAGCAGTCCGAGCGGCTGCTCGGACAGCCAGACGGCCGCCGCAAGAGGCATCGGCGCCTCGCGAAAGACCGTGGCCCCGAAAAGGTGGTGGACGAGTGCAACAAGCCCCTTCACTCCCCAGAGTGGAGTGTAGAGCGGGACCTTGTTCAGATCTTCGATGACGACGTCATAGTTATTGAGGCGCAGGTGCTTCTCGAAATAACGACGCGCGAGAAATGGGTAGGTGTTGCGATTTCCCACTCGGTGGACCTCGATTCCATCGAGATTCGCGCGCAAGGGTGCGCCCTCCCACGAACTACACAGCAGATCGACGCTGTGCCCAAGCGCCACAATTCGCGTGAAGATTTCCCTTAGATGAAGCTCGGCTCCGCCGGCCTGCGGATTCAGGTGATCCTGCCAGTTGAGGACGAGTATCCGCACTAGATCATGCCGGCCTGTCGGGCAAAAGCATCCAGCACCCCATTCACAAACTTCGCGCTCGCGGATGTTCCGAACCGCTCGGCGAGCCGCACCGCTTCCTGAATTGCGACCCGCGGCGGCGTGTCGCCCTTCATCAATTCCGCGGCGCCGAGGCGGAGGACAGAGCGCTCGATGGCACCCAGTCGCTCGAGGCGCCAGTTGGTGGTGACATGCGCAAGCTTCAAATCGAGATCGGGACCACCGCTCGCAACTTCTCTGACGAGTAGTCCGGCGAGCCGGCGCTCTTCGGGAGCTACCGCAAGATCATCCCACACCTGACTCGCCACCCGATCGAGATTCTTCCCGCCCCGCATCTCGCACGCGTAGAGCGCCTGAAGCGCTCGCGCGCGAGCGCGCGATTCAATCCGCATCTTCGGGCTCGAGCCGGTCGAACAGATCGACCATTTCGAGTGTTGCGACCGCGGCATCCCAGCCCTTGTTGCCATGGGCACCGCCGGCGCGGGCTTCGGCCTGCTCGTCGGTGTCGCAGGTAAGAACACCGAAGCCGATGGGCGTCTCCGACTCTGCGCTGACTTTCGCGAGCCCGCGCGAGGCTTCGCCGGCTATGTAGTCGAAGTGCGCGGTTTCGCCACGGATTACGGCGCCCACTGCAACGAGACCATCATAGCGTTCGCTCGAGAGAAGCCAGCGTGCTGCCATGGGAAGCTCCCACGCTCCCGGCACCCACACGACATCGATGTCGTCGAAGGCGACGCCGTACTTGATGAGTGCTTCCATCGCTCCGTCGACGAGCTTTTTCACGACTGGCTCGTTGAAGCGACTGGCGAGGACGGCCATCCGCCGTCCGACGCCGCTGGGCAATCCCGCGAATTCGGGCATTACGAGGCGAACAGGTGCCCGAGCTTGGCCCGCTTGGCCTCGAGGTAGCT
Source organism: Gemmatimonadaceae bacterium (assembly GCA_036502385.1). GTDB lineage: Bacteria > Gemmatimonadota > Gemmatimonadetes > Gemmatimonadales > Gemmatimonadaceae > UBA4720. Next base: position 5,465 of record DASXYR010000389.1, on the reverse strand, counting down.
TGAGTTTTCGTCGTGCGCGATAGATATGATCGGCACACGTTCATCTATCGCCAGGCCGTAACCTTCCAACCCGACCAGCTTGCGCGGATTGTTGGTGATTGGGCGGATGGTGCGCAGTCCGAGGTCAAGAAGAATCTGCGCGCCAATGCCGTAGTTGCGGAGGTCTGGCTTGAATCCGAGCCGCTCGTTCGCTTCGACCGTATCGATGCCCTCATCCTGGAGCTCGTACGCCTTCAGCTTGTTCAGGAGTCCGATCCCGCGCCCTTCCTGATCGAGGTAGACAATCACGCCCTTTCCCTCTTTCGCGATCATTTTCATGGCGGTGTCCAATTGCCAGCCGCAATCGCACCGCAGCGAGTGGAACACGTCGCCCGTAAGACACTTCGAGTGCATCCGGACCAGCACGCTTTGATCGGACCCGACATCGCCGAGCACGAGGGCGATGTGCTCGTGACTGTCGACGTCGTTCTTGTAGCCGATGACGCGCCAGACGCCGGTCTCGGTTGGAAGCCGGGCTTCGGCAACGCGGTGGACGAGACGCTCAGTCTGAAGGCGGTAAGCGACAAGCTGTGCGACGGTGATGAATGTCAAACCGTGCTGCGCGGCGAACCGCTCGAGCTCGGGGCGACGCGCGCTCGACCCGTCTTCGCTCAGGATCTCGCACACGACACCAGCGGGTGTGAGTCCCGCGAGGCGCGCAAGATCGACGGCGGCTTCGGTGTGACCGACGCGCTGAAGCACTCCACCGTCGCGAGCCCGAAGGGGTGGCACGTGCCCAGGCCGGCGCAGATCGGAAGGGACGGTCTTCGGATCGACCGCGACGCGGATCGTCTTGGCGCGATCCTGTGCGCTGACGCCGGTCGTCACGCCGAAACGCTCGTCGGCATCGATAGTCATTGTGAACGCCGTTCGATATTCCTCGGTGTTCACTTCACTCTGTTGCGGAAGCTCCAGCTGGTCCGCGCGCTCCCCTGTCAGAGCGAGGCAGATCCATCCGCCCGCCTTTCGGATCATGAAATTTATGAGCTCGGGCGTGACCAGCTCAGCGGAGCAGATGAGATCGCCCTCGTTCTCGCGATCCTCATCGTCCGCTACGATGATCAGCTTGCCGGCCTTGATGTCGGCAATTGCCTGCTCGACTGTTCCGAACTCCATGACTGTCTAATGCTCCAACGAGAAATCGTCCAGGGAATTTACTGCCGTTGTCCCCTGCAGGTAGGGTTCGAGCAGCCGGCGCACATGTTTAGCGATCATGTCGGCCTCAACGTGCACCCTGCTCCCCGCCTGCAGATCGCCCAGCGTCGTATGCCGGAGCGTGTACTCGATCAGCGAGAGCTGCACGCCACGCGGCTTGAGCTCATTCACCGTAAGACTGACGCCATCGACCGCGATCGAGCCGTGGAGCACAAAGAACGGCTCGAGTGAAGCTGGTACTGCCAGATCCATCAGCAGCGCGTCACCGGCTATTTCCCGAGCAACCACGGTTCCAACACAATCCACGTGTCCCTGCACCAGATGCCCACCGAGCCGATCAGCCGCGCGCAGGGAGCGCTCCAGATTCACGCGAGTCCCGGCGTGCCAGTCGCCTATCGCGGTACGCTCGAGTGTGGTGAGCACTGCGGCGGCCTCGAACCAACCCGACCCGAACCCGCGAACGGTAAGACAAGCGCCATTGACCGCGATGCTTTCGCCCTCCTCGAGATCGTCGAACGGCGCGCGGATACGGAGCTCTCGCCCGGCGTCGCTCTGCCGGACGCTCTCGATCTCGCCGATCTGCTCGATCAATCCAGTGAACATTCAACCCTCGCTTAGCGCATAAACCGTCATCACGTCTTCCCCGAACTCGGCGCGTCGCACAACGCGCGCGTTCCGGAGCTCGGTCAAGAGAGCTTGGGGCAGCCCGTCGAACGGGCTCAATGCGTCTGCGCCGAGCGTGATCGGTGACTGAAAGATAACCATCCTGTCCACGAGCCCGCGCCGTAGAAACTCCTGGGCGACGCGCGCGCCTCCCTCGACCATGAGGTGCTGAACGTCGAAACCGTGAAGGGCGTCCAGTGCGCCGGCCACATCGTCGGCGTCGAACACATCGACTCCGGCGTTGTGCAGCGCAGCGAGCCTCGCGACCGGTGGGTGATGCGCGATGACTATGGTAGGCGTTTGTCTCGCTGTCGCTACGACCTTTGCACCGAGCGGAGTCTCCGCATTTCGATCGAAGATTACCCGCGTTGGCGCGACGCGCGGGCGAATCGTGCCTCTGGCGGTCAGCTGCGGGTCATCGGCGCGCACAGTGCCCAATCCAACGGCTATGGCGTCGACGTTGGCCCGCAGGCGCTGGACCTCGTCCCGTGACCGTTCGTTGCTTATCCACCGCCGCTCGCCGGAGGGATCGTTCATCTTTCCGTCGGCAGAGAGCGCGAGCTTGAGAGTTACCCACGGGCGGCGAGGGTTGACTGCGGCGAAGAAGAAAGGTGCGTTGAGCTCCAGCGCGGCCGCTTCTTCAACGCCGAAGTTGACATCCACCCCGTAGTCTGCGAGGTGCCTGGCACCCCCTCCCGCCAGCGCAGTTGGATCTGCGGCCGCGATGACAACGCGCCTCACTCTCGCTTCGAGGATCGCCTCCGTACACGGGGGCGTCTTGCCGAAATGATTGCAAGGCTCGAGCGTGACATACATGGTCGCGCCACGGGCGCGGTCGCCCGCAACCTTGAGTGCCACGCGCTCGGCGTGAAGCTCGCCGTAGCGGACGTGATATCCCTCGCCCACGACGACCCCGTCCCTAACGAGAACAGCGCCGACCATTGGGTTCGGCGCTGTTTGTCCCCAGCCTAACTGAGCAAGGGCCAACGCACGACGCATGTGTTCCGCGTCGCGCGCATCACTAGAATCCGAATCGAGCTCCGACCGATCCGTAGATTCGGGAATCGGCTGCTTGCTTGCCACTGAAGGTATTGTAAGTGTTGATGGTTCCACCGGATACCTGACCAATCTCGCCGGTAAGCTTCAGAATCAGAAGGTTCATCGACAGGTCCGCAAAAACATTGGTGCGCGTCAAATTCTGCGAGAGCGAGACCGGCCCAGCTCTGGCATCGGGACTCAACGCGCGCGCGGCGACGTGGGCGCTGATGTCCGTCGAGGACTCGTACTTGTCCTGACCGAATCCGGCCGCGAGGCCGAAAAGAAGCAGGCTCTTGCTGGCGGTCACACGCCAGGCAGTCGTCTTCAGGCTCAGATTGTTGACGAGCAGCGAGTCGTTCCCGCTGTTCGCCGCGATATCCACCGTCGGCAGGTCGCGCTTCAGATAGCTGACCGACACGCCTGGAACGAGCAGCGATTCCTGTAAAATGCCGAGGCGCGCGCCGTAACCGAGCTTGAGCGAGCCGTTCGGTACTTTCACGCTGATGCCGCTGTTGTTGAACTCCGGCAGATATGCCGCACTCACCAGCAGGTCGATTCCTCCGACGTTCGTGATCGCGAGCGGCAGGCCCTTGAAGATTCCGATCGCGAGATCCGCGGTTGGCATCGGGATGAGCTGAGTCTTCGTGTCAAACTGTGTGCTCGTCGCGCCCGTTACGGACGGAGTCACGTTCTGAATCTGCGGCAGGCTACCCTGCACTGCGTTCACTCTGAATCCGAGCGAGAAATGTCCTAATCCGCCGAGGTTACCGCCCTGGCCGAGCGTGGCGTTTCCGCCGGTGATGCTGGTTCCGAGCTGCGGCGCCATGTACTGAAAGAGATCGATTGCTTTCTGACAGGCGTCCTGCGACGCGCGCGTCTGGTCCGGGATTCCACCGACTCCGGTAGTGCCGGGTGGGCACCGCTGCGTGTCGATTCCCTGCGCTCCAAGCGAAGTCGCGGCCACTGCGGCGGCGACGAATACGAACAGGCGAGCTCTCATATAGTTCCTCACGAAAGTATGACTGCACCTCCGCCGGGCTTGAGCACGCCGAGCTTCCAGCCACTCATTCCTGCCGCGGCCGCCGCCGACAGTACCGATTTCACGTCGGACGGCGTGCAGATGACCACCATTCCTACACCCATATTGAACGTTCGGTGCATCTCGGCGGGTTCCACCGCCCCTGCCTTCTGTAGCAGTCGAAACACAGCTGGAACTTCCCAACTGGATGTGTCGATTACGGCGTCCAGATTCTTTGGCAGCGCACGATCGAGATTCTCGAGCAGTCCACCGCCCGTTATATGCGCCAGCGCATGAACCCGATCGAGTACCGGTCGCAATGCCGGTAGATACGACCGATGTTCTGCCAGCAAAACATCAGCGACGCTCCCGCCACCACCAGGAAAGACGTCGTCCGGAGCCAGCTTCAGCCGATCCTTTACGATCTTCCGCGCCAGTGAGTATCCGTTCGTGTGCAATCCTGAGCTCGGAAGTCCAAGCAGCACATCGTCAGGCCTGACCCTCTGGGGCCCAAGTATGCGGCTTTCTTCCACATATCCGACGATGAAGCCTGCCAAGTCGTAATCGGGAGGCGTGTAGAGACCGGGCATTTCAGCCGTTTCCCCGCCTATTAGCGAACAACCGTTCTCCCGACACCCGCGGGCGACGCCGGAGACGACGGCCTCGACAACCTCCGGATCGAGCTTACCGAAAGCAACGTAGTCCAGAAAGAAGAGCGGGATCGCGCCCTGGACCAGGATGTCGTTGACGCAGTGGTTGACCAGGTCGCGGCCAATCGTGCCGTGACGGTTGGCTTCGATGGCGACTTTGATCTTGGTGCCTACGCCGTCGGCGCTCGATACGAGAACCGGGTTATCGAGTCCTGATGGAATGCGGAACATTCCGCCGAAGCCGCCGAACCCCCCGACCACACCCTTCGAGAACGTGGATTCGACGAGCTTCTTTATCCGACCCTTTGCGGCGTTCGACGCATCGATGTCAACGCCAGCGCTTCCGTAACGAAGCGCGTCGTCGCTCACGCTGGGATCTCCTCCTCGAACGCGACGAGGCGACGCATATCACGCATGCGCTGGTCGATCTCGGCGCGCGTGACAGTCATCAGCCGCTCGATCGAGAATTTCTCAACGGCGAACGAGCCCATCACCGAGCCGTAGATCACGGCACGGCGCATGTTCGCTTCGCTCAGGTCGCCGGTCTTGGCGAGATACCCGATGAACCCGCCGGCGAAAGAATCGCCGGCGCCAGTCGGATCGAACACATTCTCGAGCGGAAAGGCGGGAGCGAAGAAGATCGAGTTCGCCGTAAACATGAACGCGCCGTGCTCGCCCTTTTTGATGATCACGTGTCGGGGCCCCCGCGCCATGATCCACTGCGCGGCCTGCACGAGATTGGCTTTCTCAGTGAGCTGCCGTGCTTCGGCGTCGTTGAGCGTCACGAGATCGACGTGCTCCAGGAGCGCGAGGATGTCCGAACGACGGCTCTGGATCCAGAAATTCATTGTGTCGCAGGCGATCAGCTTTGGCTTGTCGACCTGCTTGAGGACATCGAGCTG
>DASXYR010000388.1:0-2359 GCA_036502385.1 Gemmatimonadaceae bacterium | reverse complement strand
TCTCATGCTCGGGAGAGGGAAAGCGCCGCGACACTCGGGTTCGCGGTTCGTGCTCGATGACGCGTTAGGGGCGGTGCGACGAGAAGACAAATCCGAGCTGCACCACCTCGGTCACTGCCTTTGAATCGGATCCTCCACTTCTCGCCGGCTCGAATCGCATCGATGGGATCACCCGCTTTACGGCATCGGTGAGTGCGGGATGCGTGGAATTCACTACCGAGACCGTCGACATTACGGGTCGTCCCTCGGTGTCCACTGTGAAGCGGAGACGAACATCGCCCTCGACATTCGCCAGCTGAGATGGGACCGTCGGCTTTGGCAACTCGCCGATGAGACGGGCGTGCTGCGGCGCCTCTGTCTGATCGTCCGCGAACGTGGAACGGCTCTTCACGCTTAGCGGCGCTGCAGTCCCGACAGCGTAGGAGTCCAGGCCGTGACTCGGCGCGTTCGACGCTCGCGATGCGACCGCCTCTACTCCCGAGAGAACCGTGTTCGAAATCGTTGGGATCGCTATGCTCGGCTGCGCTGCCTTCGTGGGTGCCTTGTGCGACGGGGCGTGCGCTTCCACGAGTTTCGGCGCCGTCGTTAAGGTCTTTGAGAGCGAGACCGTCGCGGATGGTTCTGCTGCTATTCCGGTAGGAGTAATCCCGCTGCCCGCGACGGGGAGCGTGCCGCTCGGGGTTTCAAAACTTCCAGCGGAGGCCGTGTTGATGCCGCGACCGTCTGACGTCGACGACCCTGAAACGGCTGCGGCTCCAAGCAGCACAAGTGCGACGGCACTTATCGCGACCACGCTCGCCACATCACGTCTGTGCAGTAAAGCCGCAGTCGTGCTGAACAGGCTTTGGCTGCGGCTCCAGAGCGTTGCCGCTACCGCTGGTTCTTCGATCTCGCGCCTGACGCTTTCGAGCGCGTCACGGTAGGCAACGACAGTCGACAGCTGAAGCGGTTCTGCATCGCCCGCCGGCGGTTCGTCCGCGTTGGCACCGGCAACGTCTGCCTGTGTTTCAACCGCGGCTGCGCGCGGCATGACCAACACGGATGGGCGCTCGCCTGGACTTGCATCCTTCTGAGCGCGATCGTCAACCACGGCCTGCAGGTTCGTGACCGGCGTCCGCTCGCCCGATGAAAGGCGGAATCTTTCCGGCGGCTTCGAGATCTGCTCGATTTCGTCGTCCGCATAGAAAGAATCCTCAGAGCCCTGGAGCTGAAGATCAGCGATTCGCTCCCGCGACGTTCTGACACTCGGATGCTCCGCGCCGAGCGTTCTTTCCCGAATCAGCTGGGCGCGCTCAAAGGCGGCCAGCGCAGCGCGAATCTTTCCTCTCGCAGCACACGATTCGCCGAGATGCTCGAGCGCCGTCGCCGTTGCGAAGTGATTTGGAGCGAGCGTGCGGTCGCGGATGTCCACAACATGTCGCCACAGCTGCTCCGCGGATTCGTGTCGTCCGAGCGCCTGACGAACGGTGGCGAGACTCGCGAGAACAGTCGCGACCTCTGGGTGGTCCTCGCCCTTGCTCTTCTTGAGGTCTAGTAACCGGAGAAGGAGGGGCTCTGCCGACGCGTACGAACCCTGCTTGAGATAGAGCCGCGTGAGATCGTTCAGGACAATGATCATCTCGGGGTGTTCGGCCCCGAGCATACGATCGCCAATCTGTAGCGCCTTCAGGAAGCAGTCCTCCGCCTCCGCGAAGCTGCTCAGTTCCTGCTTCTGGGCGCCCAGCTTCTGGAGCGACGTGAACTCCCTATAGAGGTCGCCGGCCGGCTCGACCGCGCGCAAGCCGGTTCGCTTGGTTCGGTCGGGGGATGAGGGGTCTCCTGACGGCGGCGGTGAATAGACCGTCGCGTCGAATCCTCGTTCGGAGCCCGTTACGGCCTCGGCCATCGGTGGTCCTCCAGCAGTCGCCTTCGCCCTTGAAGGCTGTTCGGTCATCGCGCGCGCCAAGGCTCGAGCAGCCCAAGTGATGCGCGATGTCAGCCGGGGGCAAGTCGGGGACCATTTGTAGTCGGCAATTGCGCGCTTTATTACCGCACGAAGTCCTCGTTCCGGTGCTGTTGCGGCGCCGCAGTGTTGCGTCGGCGCAACAGGTCTCTCGATTGGAGAATGGGCGTGACGGAAGTCAGTCGCCCAAGGGGAGGGCTGGGCTAGATCCCGCGACCGGGACCCGACTTCCGGGGAGGGTTTTTTGAAGTGCTCTCGTCGTCGCCCGGATCCCACGTCGGCCCGCAGCTAACTACCCGCTTGGCGATGCGGCACCACTCGGCGACCTGGGTGTCGTTGGCGCTCATCCAATTCACGGGGACCGGCGCCAGGCGCCTTTTCTCGCCGCCACTGGCAAAGCAAAGCCACCCGGAGCTG
>DASXYR010000387.1:0-2990 GCA_036502385.1 Gemmatimonadaceae bacterium | reverse complement strand
CTGCGCTCTGCCTTTCGACGGGTCTGCCACAATTCGGGCAATGAGGAGTTCCTGCGCGAGCGTATAGCAGGCGCAGATAATCGTAGATCTCCGTGACCGTGCCAACTGTCGAGCGCGGATTGTGGCCGGCGGTCTTCTGTTCGATCGAGATCGCGGGGGAGAGCCCTTCTATAGAATCGACGTCCGGCTTTTCCATCAAGCCGAGAAACTGGCGGGCGTAGGCCGATAGCGATTCGACGTACCTGCGCTGGCCTTCTGCGTAGATGGTGTCGAATGCCAGTGACGATTTCCCCGAGCCTGAGAGGCCGGTGATGACCGTCAACCGGTCGCGGGGGATTGTTACGTCGATATTGCGGAGGTTGTGCTCGCGCGCTCCGCGGACGATGAGCGCTTCATCTGGCATAGCTTCGTAAGTTCGCGGATTGACCAGCTCGATACAAGCTCTCTGCAAATCAAGTGACCCTGCACAAGCATGCTCGTATTATCTTCGTCCAGACTTTTTTCCGGGATTGAGCTTGTCGCATACCGATGCAGTTGTTGTACTTACGACCATCGCCAACGAAGGTGAGGCCGTCGCGCTCATCAACGCACTCCTCGACAGGCGGTTGATAGCCTGCGGAACGGTCACAGCCGGAGCCCGCTCGATCTACCGTTGGGAAGGCAAAATCGCCGACGAGCAGGAAGCCGTCGTCATGCTCAAGACCCGATCGGGCTGCGTCGAAGGCCTCAGGCGCGCGTTTGCTGAGCTTCATCCATACAAGGTTCCAGAGCTTCTGGCGATTCCCGTAACCGGCGGACTCGAACGCTACCTCGGCTGGATCAACAGTGAGACAAGCCTGACTCTGGCATGACCCGTAAAGTCGTAGGAATAATTGTCATAGCGTTGTGGGCCCTTGGTCTCGCATTTCTTTACAAACGAAACGGAACCCACGGCCCTCAGCCGTCACTTGCCGAAGCGGGACTCCGCGTGTCGCCGGACGTCTTCTATTACGCGCTTCAGCAGGATGGAATCCAGGTCGGAGCCGCATCGTCAAGCGTTGACACTCTGAAGGACCGAATTGTCGCCGTTGACTTCCTTCGCGGCGCAATTCCACACGGAAAGGATACGATCAAGATCGAAGCCCGATCGGAATCACGCCTCACCCGCGGAATGCGGCTTCGAGATTTCATCGTCAAGGCAATTGGCGACATGCCGCCGTTCACCCTTCGCGGAGTGATGCAGGAAGGCGAGGACAAGACTCTTCGAGTGACAACGCTGGACGGACAAAAAGGCAAGCCAATCACGACGGAATCGGTTCCTGACAACCCGCTATTTCTCGCGACGTTTGCGCCGCTGCCGCTGATTTTGAGGGGCGAGCCAAAGATTGGCGATTCAATCTCTGTCTCGGTTTACAACCCACTGTCGCGAACCGTCGAGCCGGTCACTCTTCGCATTCAGGCCGATTCGCTTTTTCTGGTAGCCGACAGCGCGATCATGGACTCGACGAGCGGCCGCTGGGTGAAAACGCGTCAGGCGTCGATCCGCGGCTGGCGCGTTGGCGGCGCTCCACCACTTCAGCGAATGTGGGTCGATGCGTCTGGTCGATTGCTCGCAGCAGAAGAGCAAGACGGGATCTCGATCGTTCGAACGACTTTCGAGCTGTCGTTCGCCAATTGGAAGCTCGACCACATGACGGCTGCGGACAGCGCACGTGCTCGAGCTGCTGCGGCAATGGAAGCAGCCAAGTCGCCGCCCGCGAGCCAGCGGCCTTTACCATAGAGCACCTTTGCTCGTCATACGTGGGCAATGATTGAACTAAACGCACTCACGAAACGATACGGCTCGTTCACCGCCGTTGATGCGCTGGATCTGACGGTTCCTAAGGGTGAGCTCTTCGGCTTCCTCGGTCCAAACGGAGCGGGCAAGACCACCACGCTGCGAATGATCGCAGGCATTCTCCGGCCTACCTCAGGGACTGCGCAGATCAACGGCATAGATGTGTCGGCCAATCCAATGGCCGCAAAGGCCGTTCTGGGATACATCCCGGACCGGCCTTTCATTTATGAAAAACTCACCGGTGCGGAATTCCTCAGATTCGTGGCTGGACTGTACAGCCAGAACGGAAAAGTCATCGAGAATCGTGGCCACGAGTTGTTGACGCTCTTCGATCTCGACAACTGGCGCGACGAGCTCGTCGAGAGCTACAGCCACGGAATGCGACAGAAGCTCATCATCGCGAGCGCATTCATTCACAAACCCGACGTGATCGTGGTTGACGAGCCGATGGTCGGACTCGATCCGAAAGCCGCGCGAATTCTCAAGGATCTCTTCGGAGAATACACTCGCCGCGGCCACACGATCATGATGTCAACGCACACGCTCGAAGTCGCCGAGACGATGTGCGACAGAATCGGAATCATTCAGGACGGAAAGATCCGGGCACTCGGCACAATGGACGAGCTGCGCAAGAGCTCGACAAATGGTGCAGAAGGTCTCGAGCAGATCTTCCTCAAGCTGACCGGAGAGAACGCCGCCCGCGAATTCGTGGACGTCCTCGATGCCTGAGAAGGTCCAGAGCGCGAGCTTTGTTCACCTGCTTTCTCCGAAGTGGCAGAGCATTCGCTCGCGCGCGGTGAAGACTCAGACCGGCGCCGTTGGACGAATGACCGTGCTTGGCATCATCGGACTCGCGTTCTGGGGATTTATCTTCACGATCCTCTATCGCCTGCTCGTGTACTTCCGTGGCATTTCGGAAATCGGACCGCTGCTTGCCGGAAAGCTGCTGGGACTGATTCTCGTCAGTTTTTTCGGAATGCTCCTGCTGTCGAACGTCATCGCGTCGTTGTCGACGTTCTTCCTGGCGAAAGATCTCGATTTGCTCGTTGCGGGCCCGGTTGACTGGCTGAGATTTTACGCGGCGAAGCTCATCGAGACTTGCGTGTATTCGAGCTGGATGGTGGTGCTGATGGCGGTGCCGCTCTTCACGGCATACGGCATCGTGTATCACGGT
>DASXYR010000386.1:0-11753 GCA_036502385.1 Gemmatimonadaceae bacterium | reverse complement strand
CGCATTCTGCTTCGTGGCGCAAACTCGATAACCGGCAACAACAATCCGCTGTTCATCATCGACGGCGTTGCCATGTCCAACGCGGATCGCGGCGGAGCTCCCGGTGCAATTGGCGGCGGCGCGGGGCCGGGCGGCGGATTCGACTTCGGCAGCGGGATATCCGATATCAATCCGGAAGACATCGCCACGATGAGCGTGCTGAAAGGACCGAATGCGGCCGCAATCTACGGATCGCGGGCAGCGAACGGTGTCATCATCATGACGACCAAGAAGGGAGCGAGCGCGGGCGGAAAGATGCGCACCGAGGTGAGCTCGACCTATACCTTCGAGAATCCTTCGATACTTCCGCAGTACCAGAACCTTTATGGCCAGGGCTCGGGCGGTCAGTTCCAGTTCATCGATGGAAGCGGTGGCGGCGTTCAGGACGACAATGACCAGAGCTTCGGTCCGCGGCTCGATGGGCGGACGGCCGGTTGCATCTTCATCGGCAAGACCGATCCGCGATATACCGGGCCGGGCGTGTATGACCAGACTGTGCCGTGCACGCAGTTCACGAGCCCCAAGAATCCGGATGGATCGCTCGCGGGCGTGCCGTGGAGCCCGCACCCGGACAATGTTTACAGTTTCTTCAACACCGGTCACACCCTGTCGAACAGCGTCGCGTTCAGCGGCGGAACGGAGCGCGCAAATGCGCGCATGTCTTTCGGCTCGGACCAGATCGCCGGCTACATCCCCAACAACTCGTTCCACAAAATGAACGGGCTGCTCAATGGGACCCTGAAGATCAACGACCGCCTCAGCTCCGACGCGAGCCTTCAATACGTTCGCAATACCGGGTTGAACCGTCCCGGCGTCGGATACACTCAGAGCGTGCTCGAGCAGTTCGTATGGTTCGGGCGCCAGGTCGACCTCGATGCGCTTCGCAACACATACAACACAAGCGCCGCGCTGAACAACGGGCCGGCATCTCGTGAGTTCAACTGGAACTACAGCTTCCATAACAATCCGTTCTGGCTTCAGTACGACAACCCCGAGGTTGACGGTCGCGACCGGTTCATCGGCAACGTGTCGACGACCTACAACATCGCTGAAGGCATCGATGCAAGCCTTCGGACCGGTTCCGACATCTACCGCTACAACATCGACCAGCACTTTGGGCAGGGCGATTCGCGGCAGGGCACGATCGTCGATCCGGCGTATTTCGGCGGATTCACCAACATCAACGACTACAACAACGAGAACACCACCGACGCGATCCTGCGAATCAATCGCGGGCTCGGTTCGCACCTTCAGCTGAATGCGACCGGCGGTGCAGCCACTCGGAAGACCAATTACAACACCAGCAGCGTATCCACCGGCGGGCTCACGGTGCCGGGCATCTTCAACGTTTCAAACGCTGCAATCACTCCTACTCTTGGTCAGACCCTACAGCGCCGTCAAACGAACAGCGTTTACGCTTCGGCTGACATGACGGTGAATGGCTGGTGGACTTTTGGCGGCACGGCGCGCAATGACTGGTCGTCGACGCTTCCGAAGGCGAACAATTCCTACTTCTATCCCTCGGCCAGCACCTCCCTGGTGGTGACCGACGCAATTCCGGGCCTGAAGAATCGCTTTCTTTCATACTTCAAGCTCCGCGCTTCGACAGCAAAAGTGGGTGCCGACGCAGACCCGTATCTGCTGCGCACCACATACACTGGTTTGAGCACCAAGTACGACGGCCTTTCGCAGTTTACCCTTGCCGACGCGCTCGCAAACGGCGGGCTGCTGCCCGAGATCACGCACTCGAATGAGATGGGCGCTGAGCTCAGCTTCCTCGACGGACGCGTAACCTTTGACGGCAGCATCTACGACAAGCACACCGAGAACCAGATATTCAACGCACCGATTACGGCGACAACCGGCTTCACCTCGAAGTCGATCAACGCCGGCAACATCAGCAACAAGGGACAGGAGTTCCTGCTGGGCGTTACCCCGGTCCAGACCGCCAGCGGATTTTCCTGGAACAGCATGTTCAACTACGGCCGTAACAAGAGCCAGATCACGGAGCTTGCCCCGGGAATCAAGACGCTCGCGTTGGGTAGCCTGTTCACGGCTCGCCTGGAGGCGCGTCTCGACAAGCCTTACGGCGCAATCATGGGCAACTCCTGGCTTCGCGATGCGAACGGAAATCTGTTGCTGAGCAATGGGCTGCCGCAGCGCGATCCGGCGTCTGCTGGCTACCAGCACTATTTCGGCAGCGTTCAGCCGCAGTGGACGGGCGGATGGAGCAACACGCTCAGCTACAAGAACATCCGTCTTTATGGGCTGCTCGACTTCCACATGGGCGGCAAGCTTGCCAGCATCACCAACATGTGGGGCGATTACACCGGCGTTCTATCGCGGACCACCCAGGGTCGCGAGGTTGACTGGAACAACCCCGGTTTGGTCGTCAAGGGGATCGATCAGGCGACTGGCCTACCGAATACGATCAGCGTAGGCAGCGAGACCTACTGGCAGTGCATCGCGTACAACTGCGGTCAGGTGATCGAGGACAACGTCTTCGATGCGAGCTACACGAAGCTTCGCGAATTGAGCCTCACGTTCGACCTTCCTCAGAGCTTTGCCGGTCGCTTCAGCGCGCAAGGAATAACGCTCGGCCTCACCGGCCGTAATCTGAAGACCTGGTCGAAGGTGCCGAACATCGATCCAGAGTTCTCCTATCAGACGGGGAACAATCAGGGGATCGAATTCGCATCAATGCCGAACGCACGGGTGTGGGGATTCAACGTCCGCATCACGCCGTAACACTCAATCCGGAACCTATCTAACATGATGAATAAGACAATTCTGAGAGTGTGCTCGGTGGTGGCGCTTGCATTGGGCCTCTACTCTTGCAACAACGACACTATCACCACTCTCAACAAGAACCCGAATAGCCCGGAGGACGTGCCGCCGGGTCCGTTGTTCACCGAGGCTTCTCGCCTCTCAGTCTCGCGATGGTTCGGCGGGATCGACCTGCGCACTTACGAGTGGATTGTTCAGCAGCTCTCCGAGGTGCAGTACAACGACGAGGATCGCTATCTCCGTGTGCACGCGGCTGACACGGAGGGCTCGTTCAATGGCGCTTATGCCGGCGAGCTAAAGGATCTGACGCAGATCATCGCGAAGGGCCAGGCCACCAGTGATCCGGGCATCTACGCTCCCGCATTTGCCCTTCGTACGCTCGTCTTCTCGTTCGTGACCGATTCCTGGGGCGACATCCCTTACAGTCAGGCCCTCAAGGGCGACTCGGTGGGCTCTTCTCTAACCCCTATTTACGACAAGCAGCAGGACATTTACACCGATTTCTTCGCGGTTCTCGACAAGGCGTCGAAAGATCTCGTTGGGGCGTCCAACGGGTTGGGTGCCGCCGATCCGATCTATGGCGGAAATCCTGCGAGCTGGCAGAAGTTCATAAACTCGCTTCGTCTGCGGTTGGCAATCCGAGTCGTCAATGTCGATCCGGCGCTCGCGAGCGCGCAGATTACTGCCGCGCGTAATGCTCCGGGTGGGTTGATTCTCACCAACGCCGATAACGCATATTTCCCGTGGCCGGGAGATGGCGTCTACAACAATCCGTGGGCCGATAACCTGGGCGGACGCGACGATTGGCGCATGTCCGACAGGCTCGTCAACATCATGAACGCCCTCAGCGATCCGCGGCTGCCGATCTATGCGCAGCCCGCCGCATCTGACGGCGCCTACCGTGGCTCGCCCAACGGCGTATTGCCTGCGCCGCCAAACATGCCAGACCGCGCCACAACGTCCCGCCCAGGCATCATCTTCTACAAGGGCGCGACGGTCTATGGTCCTACCTTCGGTGGCGCAGGGGCAAGCCTCCCAACGCCTGTTCTCACCGCGGCCGAAGTCAACTTCATTCTTGCCGAAGCCTCCGAAAGGGGCTTGGGCGGTCTGACAGCGGGGACAGCCGCAGCCTACTACAATGCGGGAGTATCGGCATCGCTGAATCAGTGGAATGACATGGCTGCCTCGTCAGGGCAATCGATTTCCGCAGGGGCGATGGCGGCGTATCTCGCCAGTGCGAACGTGGCTTACGCGGGCGGTGTCGCCGGCCAGAAGGAGATCGCGCAGCAGAAGTACATCGCACTGTACATGGATGGTGCGACGGCATGGTTCGAGTGGCGCAGAACGTGTGTGCCGAATACGATCGTGCCTGGCCCCGATGCCACACTGAATTACGTGCCGCGGCGCCTGGAATATCCGACGACGGAGGCTACGGCCAACGGCGACGCACTGAAGGCTGCGATCGCAGCTCAGGGACCGGACAACCTGGGGACCAAGCTGTGGTGGGATACCCAGACAGCACCGACCTGCTCCTGAATGCGCTGAGCTTTGCTACACGTTGAGATCGAACAAAAAGCCCCCCGGAAAACCGGGGGGCTTTTTGCATCGATCGCTGAGCGCGCGTCCTTATTGATTCTTGGTCCAGATCATGATCGCGCCGCACATGCGGTTGTTCCGCTCCTGGTATTCGGCGGGGAGGCCGGCATTGGACGCATACACTTCCATGCCGGCGATATCGCCGGGCCTGGCCACGTCGTCCAATTCGGCACCAGGCGCGCGCATGCCGTCGACCCACACCATGGGCTGGCAGCCGCGAAGCAAAATCCGATTGCCGGCTCCTTTGGAAGAAAGCCTCGCCCCGGATACGGTACCGACTACCTCGCTCAGATAAAACGGATTTCGCTTCTGGATATCCGCTGCCTCGAAAAATTTCCCGAAGCTGTTGTTGGATTTGCGCTGATAGAACTCCTCGAGATGTTGCTTCGAGCTTTCGACGATTACATCGGCGATGTCACTAGGTATTTCGTCGAGCTTGACTTCGACCGAAGCCGGGACACCGGTCTGAGGGACGTCTATGTTGATGGTTTTTGCGGTGTAACCCATGCGCCGCACGGTCAACGCAACAGGTCCACTCTGTACGTCGGGAAAAGAAAAACGACCATCCTCGCCGGAGCGCGCAACTCGACTTTGCTCCCCCTGTCGTTTGAGTTCCAGCTGAGCGCTGGGAACCGGTGTACTTCCCTTATCGACGACAATTCCGTCGACTGTGTGGCGTCCCGCCGGTTGTGGCTGGGCCACGAGCGTCCGGTACGACAACAGCGGAAGCAGAAGCAAGCTTCCCGCTAGTATCCATGGGTGACGCGCGCGCATCGTTCTGCTCCTTCAAAAGTAGAGGGCTTCTCCCCACGCTGTACTCGGTGCTGAAGATTGTCAAGCTGAACTCGGGGAAAGGCCATTCCGTCGGGGCAGGCTCGTTTCTGGCTTGCGAATTGCCCCGCCTCACGTCATAACATCTTCTTAGACAACCGCTTATGGTCAATTCAGCGCATCCTCCGATCCTCGTAGTGGACGACAACCCCGATAACGCGCACATAATCCGCGATTATCTGGAGGCCCGCGGGTATCCGATAACTGTCGCCTACAACGGCGACGAGGCAGTCAAGGCGTTCGAAGAGGTCAAGCCGGCGCTGGTACTGCTCGACGTCATGATGCCCGGCCGCGATGGCTGGCAGGTCTGCCGCGATATCAAGCAGCATCCCACGCTGGGGAAACACGTGCGGGTGGTGATGGTGACGGCTCTCGACGATTGGGTCAACAAGCGTCAGGCTCTCCAAACCGGAGCTGACGATTTCGTCGAAAAGCCGTTCGAGCTGTCGAAGCTCGCCGCGACCGTCGAGCGAAACATCAAGCTGCTCGTTCCAACACCGGCCCAGTAAGCGTGGACTATCATCAACTCCTGCGTGACTCGCTCACGCGGCTCCCAACTGTAGCGGCGACGATCGACAGCATCCGCAAAGCCGTTCAGGAGCGGGGGGAGTTGGTTGTCCTCTACTTCAACTTTGATCGCTACTCGAAGGTCGAAGAAGTTTATGGGTGGGAAAAGCTGGACAGCGTACTCGAGACTACGGGCGCGGCAATGCGCGACTTCCTCAGCAAGAGTCCGCTCGCCTCGTCGAAGCTCACCGTCGCATTCCCCAACGACGACGACTTCATCTTCTTCCACGTGCCGCAGGACGACACTCCTGCCGCTACCGACGCCGAGATCACGGAGCTCACCGTCGGCCTCAAGGAAGCCGTTTCGTCGGAGATCGAGCGCATCCACGGTGAGGACATTGTCGCACTGTTCGACATCTTCGTCGGGCGCGCGCTCGTGGTCTACAATCCCAAGCTTCGCCTCGAGCGGCAGATCTACCGCGGCATACGCGAGGCGGCGAACGCATCGAAGAGCCTCGAGCACCGCGAGCAGGCGAAAAAAGTCAGCGACCTTCGGGAGACGCTCCGGAATCGTGGTCTCTACATCGAGTACCACCCGATCGTAGTCACCGACAACCAGAAGGTGTTCGGCTACGAGGCGCTCGCGCGGGGCAATCTCCGAAGCATGCGGAGTCCCGAAGTCATGTTTGAGATCGCTGCGCAGTCGGACCTCATTTGGGATCTGAGCCGCCTCTGTCGCGAGCGCGCGATCGAGGGAATGGGCAAGCTGCTCAAGGACGGCGAGCTCCTCTTCATGAACGTCGATCCCGCAGACTTCGCCGATCCATCGTTCGATGTGAAAGGACTAAACGTCACTGATCCGACGCGGGTAGTGATCGAGATCACCGAGAGAACCGCCATCAAGGATTATCCGAAGTTTCGCGGCAGGCTCAAGGAGTTCCGCGATCACGGATACCGTTTCGCGGTCGACGACGCGGGCAGCGGCTACGCCGGACTCGGGTCCATCGCGAACCTTGAGCCCGACTTCATCAAGCTCGACATGTCGCTGATCAACTGCATCGATCAGAACTTCATCAAGCAGAATCTGGTGGAGACGATGGTCCGCTTCGCCAACGAGCACGGAGCGATGGTGATCGCAGAGGGCGTCGAGAGAAAGGAAGAGTTCGACATGGTGAAATCACTCGGCGTACATCTGGTGCAGGGATTCTTCGTGCACAAGCCGAGTGCGAATGCCGTGGGTTACCGGAAGCCCGTACACCCGGCTCCTGTTCTCACCGATCCAGTAAAGAGCTGACGAGCGCAAAGGAGCGCTCCGCGGCGCCAACGCCGCCCTGAACCATCGATTTCGCCGCTGCTCCGGCCACATCGCGTGCCGGCACCGAGCCGAGCCAATCTCTCAGTCGCAGCTCGAGATCGATCTCCCCTTTTATCGACGCTCCACCTTTGGCCTCGATCAATTTTTTGGCGTCGCGGCTCTTGTCGTACCGGGTGCCGAACAGAACGGGGGCACCGAACGACGCGGGCTCCAGCACGGAATGCAATCCGGCCGAATGAAAGCCACCTCCGACGTACGCCACATCGGCGATGGCGTACAGATCACCCAGCACTCCGAACCTGTCGACCAGCACGACATCCGCGCCTGCCGCTTCGCGCGCATCGATGCGTGAGACGCGGAGAGCATGGAGCTTCGCCCAGCGCTCGACGGACCTTAGATGCGCGGCGGCGATCTCGTGGGGGGCGATGATCAGTCTCGCATCCGGAATCTTTTCGCGGAGCCTGGTCCACGCCGCGAGGAGATGCGTCTCATCCGAAGGCCAGGTCGAGCCGGCGACCAAAGTCGGGCGCGCCGACCGGAGCGATTGCACCAAAGCAGAGGGAGTGCGTTTGGCCCGCGCCCACACCTGATCGTATCGCGTGTCGCCGGTGACCTCAACTTTCCCTGTGGGCAAACCCACTTCGCGGAAATGCTCGGCGTCCTTTGCGTCGATGGCTCCGACGCGTCGGATGGCGCGGTAGGCGTCACCGAGCAAAGCCCGCGCGAGAATGCCGCGGCGCCCGGACGACTCCGCGAGTGTTGCGCTGATCACTCCAACGTGAACACCAGCTGCCGCCGCTCTTTCAGTCAGGTCCGGCCAGATGTCCAGCTTGCTGAATATGAGTGCGTTGGGCTGGAGAGCGCGGACGATTGCGTCCGCGCTGTCGATTGTATCGAACGGCAGGTAGTCCACGAAATCCACGTCGAGCGATTGCGCGAACTGCTCAGCGCTCGGCGAATAAAACGTGTACGCGATCTGAAGGTCGGGTCTTCTCGCGCGAAGGAGATCGATGACGGGTTGAGCCTGGAGTCCCTCCCCGACGGATGGCGCGTGAAACCAGACGAGCGGCCGGGCGCGATCGCGGGATGCGGAAGACCAACGTTGATAGCGCGCGATCAACCCGCGCCGCGCGCCAAGGGCGCGACGAAATTTTGAATCTCCAGCCGGGATCGCGTTTACCAGCGCATTGGCCGCCCGTCCCGCCAGGGCGTACGGAATTCGCAGCAGCGAATTCACGACCGGCTCAGTCTACTTGCGCCTGGCCATGGCGGAGTCGACCGCCTGCCGAATCACTTCGATGGGTTGGGCGCCGGCGAGCAGCTTGTCGCCGATCATGAAGCTCGGAGTTGCCGACGCTCCGGCGGTTTCCGCGCGGTCGTGGTCGGCCTGAATCAATGGCTTCATCTTCCCCGACTGTACGCACTCGTGCCAGCGGTTGATATCGACCCCCTGCGCGCGGGCGAGCGAATCGAAAAAAACAGCGGGCGAGGGAAGCTTTTCCCACTTTTCCTGCGTATTGAAGAGGGCATCGTGCATCTCCCAGAACTTTCCCTGCGCCGCGGCGCACATCGCCGACTCGGCAGCGGGCCACGCGAATTGATGCGACGAAAGTGGAAAGTTCACGTACGCCAACCGCACCTTCCCCGTGCTGACGAGCTCGTCGCGGAAAGTCTTGTATGTTTGATCGTGCCATTCCTTGCAGTATGGGCATTGAAAGTCGCTCACTTCGATTACCCAGAGAGGCGCGTTGGGACTTCCCTGGATTCGCGCGAGGTCGGCTTTGGCGATATCGGGGTCGGCGGGAGCGGCTGGTGCGGCAATCTTCGCCGTATCATTGCGTCCGACAACGCCACTCTCGGCTCCCTGCTTGCTACTGTTCGCGGGAGCGCAAGCGACGGCAAGCGCGAGCATCACGAGAGCGCGGGCGCGATTGACTTGGAATGGAATCATCTGCTAAATAGACCTCCTATCGAGCCATGAAATCAAGGGAGAGCAAATCCTGAACGCATTGCTGTTGGGTTTTCCATCGACGGCACGACTGCTGGCGAGCGCGAAAGCGGTCGCGCTCCTGCTCTTTGCGCAGGCCATCCAAATACCCGCCCCAACCGGATTGGTGAACGATTTCGCGCACGTCATCACTCCAGATGCGGCACAGCGCATGGAGGCGATCGCGGCGGACATCCGCACGAAATCACGGGGCGAGATCACGATCGTCACGCTTCCGGATATCGGCACGCGCGACGTGCAGGAAATGGCGCTCCAGATCGGACGCCAGTGGAAGGTCGGGAAGATAGGAAATCCAGGCGACCCCACCCGGAATGCGGGCGCGGTGATCCTTCTGGTTCCAAAGGAAACGAGCAAGGATGGACGTGGGCACTGCTTCATAGCGACTGGCTACGGCTCGGAGGGATTCATAACCGATGCCGATGCGGGCGACATCTGCCGAGAGGCGACGCCGGCGTTCATGCAGCGGGACTATAGTACGGGACTGGAGCTGGTGACACTCCGGACGGCGGAGCGGTTTGCGAAGGAATTCAATTTCACCCTCGACACGACTCTCGCTCCAGCGCCTGTCGTCCAGAGTCCCAGCAATTTCCCGTCGGACGGCGGAGGCGGAATTCCGCCTTCTGCGATCTTCATCATTTTCATAGTGGTGCTCTTCATCCTGAGTAGCGCGCGCCGGCGCTCGCGCGGAGGATGCGGGGGCGCCGGATGCCTGCCACTAATCATTCCCACTGGCGGGTTTGGTGGCGGCGGCCGCGGAGGCTGGGGTGGTGGCGGCTTCGGCGGGTTTGGAGGTGGTGGCGGTGGTGGTGGATTTGGCGGGTTCGGCGGCGGAGGAGGGTTTGGAGGTGGCGGCGGGGGATCGAGCTGGTGACGAGGAGCCAAGGATTGAGAAAACGAAACAGGCGAGATCACGCCTCCGTTAAGAAGGATTGGGAATGATGAAACTCGATGAACTGGTCAGGCAGCTTCAGCTCGCATACGGGGATGCGCTACGCTCCGTGGTGTTGTTCGGCTCCGCGGTTGCCGGAGAGCATCGTCCGAAGACGTCGGACTACAACGTGCTGGTGATCGTGGACGCACTGCCACTCGATCGTCTGCGCGCCGTCGCGGCGGTATCGAAGGCGTGGTCGGAGGATGGAAATCCACCGCCGATGACCTTCACCACGAAAGAGTGGAAGTCGTCGGCCGATATTTTTCCGATGGAATACGCCGACATTCTGGAGCGGCATCGCGTTCTATACGGCGACGCCCCGTTCGATGGAATCCGCGTTACTCCGGCCGATCTGCGGCTGCAGGTGGAGCACCAGACCATGGGCAAGCTGCTGCAACTGAGGCAGGCCGTCATGGGTGCTGGGGGCGATACGGCGCTCCAGCTTGACGTGCTGGAGAAGAGTCTGAGCACTCTGATGGTGATTTTCCGCGGCGTGGTGCGGTTGCAGGGGCAGGTGCCGTCACAGGATTACGAGCAACTCGCGACCGGCCTCGCGGAAAGGGCGGGCTTTTCTCCCGAGCCGTTCCTGAGGGTGATCCGCCACGCTCGCGGAACGGAGAAGCTGTCGAAGGACGCGACGTCGGCAACGCTCGAGGAGTACCTGGCGGCGATGGAGCGGCTGGTGTCTTATCTGGACGAGTTTCGCGGGTAGATTAGAGATCTCGGCGACACATTGTGTGGCCATCATCAACCGAGGATAACGCAAAATGAAACGTGCACTGGTACTCGCCCTGTCGCCGCTGCTACTCACGGCCGGCGGTTGCGGATACAATCAAATACAGCAGTACGACGAGGCTGCGCAGCAGGCCAAGCAGCAGATCTCGGTGCAGCTGCAGCGTCGAGCGGATCTCGTCCCGAATCTCGTGAGCACGGTGAAGGGGTACGCACAGCACGAAGAGGCAGTCTTCACCCAGGTCGCACAGGCGCGGGCCGGCTTGGCGGGCGCCATCCAGACGCAGGATCCGGCGCAGATGGCTGCGGCCAACAACACGCTGACGGGGGCACTCGGCCGGTTGATCGCGATCTCGGAAGCGTATCCGCAGCTGAAGGCCGATCAGGGTTTCCTGAGGCTCCAGGACGAGCTGACAGGCACGGAGAACCGGATCGCGACCTCGAGGAACGACTACAATCAGGCGGTTCAGACCTATAACACGTATATCCGGACATTCCCGCAGACGCTGACGGCAAAAGTGACGGGCGCGAAGCCACGGACGTACTTTGAGGCGGCCGCAGGGACGGAAGCACCTCCGGTTGTCGATTTTGGAACCAACAAGCCGGGGACATCGACTACACCCCCCGTTCCATAATTTTGCGTCGAGATGCTCATCGCGTGTGTCTTCCGGGTGGCATGCTATTGACAGGGTTCCGGGCGGCCCGTAAATAGTGGCTCATTAAGACTCTGCAGAGATCCTCACTCTGCCGGGCTTGCTGCGCCTGGGCAGCAAGCCTCACCCATCCAGCTGGAGACAGGCATGCAAAAAATTCGCTCGTCCGTTTTCTCACTTCTGGTGCTGGGGCTTTTCAGCGCCAGCTCCTTTGCCCAGGCTCAGACCCGCGAGGTTACCGGGCGGGTTACCGCCGCTGGAACGGGGCAGCCTATTCCCGATGCGATTGTCGCGGTCGTTGGTCAGACGGTCGGTGCGCGCACAAATGAGCGCGGAGAGTTCACGCTCCGCGTT
>DASXYR010000385.1:0-1664 GCA_036502385.1 Gemmatimonadaceae bacterium | reverse complement strand
CTATACAGGTACGTTGCTTGCCGACCTGGGTCCCGTGGAAGAGTCCGCACCCAACTGGGAAGGAGAGCGCCATGCGCTACTGGCGCAGCGCATCTCCGACATCGGTTTGGCGATTCACGGGACCCTGCTCGAGAAGCTGGTCAACCAGTTGTACGAAGAGCTGGCCATAAAGGGACTCGAATTCCGGCCGCCCGTTTATCTAAGCGACCAGTGGGGGTGCCCCGACGGAACGCCATTGATCGGAGTGCCATTCTATCTCGCAGACGCGCGTCTCTCGAAGATCGAGGAGGATTACTCATCGGCGGTCGAAGGCGAAGAGGAATCCATGCGATACCTGCGGCACGAGGCGGGACACGCATTCAACTATGCGTACCGACTCTACGACCGGCCTGATTGGCGAAAGATGTTCGGCCCCTACTCGCGCCCGTATCGTGAGCGGTATCGACCGGACCCGTTCTCGCGCGAGTTCGTCCGCCACATTCTCGGCTGGTACGCGCAGAAGCACCCCGATGAGGATTTCGCGGAGACGTTTGCGGTGTGGCTGACGCCGAATCTGGACTGGCGGCGCGCGTACGATGGGTGGGGCGCTCTCGCGAAGCTCGAGTACATGGACGGGGTGATGAAGGAGATCGCGCACGAAGTCCCAGAAGTTCCGGAACCGTCGGACGAGGATCTTCCGGTTGCCTCAATGAAATACACGCTGGAGGAGCATTATAAGGACTCCGAGGAAAGCATCCCGATCCGCGATCCGCGAATCTTCGACGGAGATCTGAAAACGATTTTCGTGGACGCCGAGCACGCACCGGGCTCGGTGTCGGCGGCAGACTTTCTTGCCCGGCATCGTCGCGAGATAGTTACGCGGATCTCGTACTGGACCGGTGAAAACGCATCGATCGTGCGACAGTTCGTGGATTTTCTCGCCCAGCGCGTAGCGCAACTCGATCTGAGAATTTCCGGCCTCGAGGCCGCAACGCTCATCGAGCTAACGGCATTTGGAACCGCCGTAATGATGAATTTCAGACATACCAACGCCATCGACGGCACCGAATCGCCGGACGATCAGTGAAGGTTACGCTTCTGCACAGCAAGGACGCACTCGATCCACCGGTCGATCCCGTTCTCGATCAGCTCGACGCCGCGCTCGCCGCCAACGGGCACAGCTCGCGCCGCCTTGCTGTCGACGACGCGGTGCAGCCGCTGATCGACGAGCTGACGAAGGAGCAGCCCGATCTCGTCTTCAACCTCGCGGAGTCATTTCGCGGCAAGAGCGCGCTCGAATCCAACGTCGCGGCGCTGCTCAATCTCATCGATTTGCGGTACACCGGCTCGAGCCCGGCGGGTCTCATCCTCGCCGGCGACAAGACTCTGACGAAGAAGGTTCTGGCCTTTCACGGAATACTGAGCGCGAAGTTCGCGACCATGTATCGCGGGCAGTCCGACTGGGTAGGGGACATCAAGTTCCCGCTGCTGGTCAAGCCGCCGCAGGAGGATGCATCTCTTGGCATCACCCAGAAGTCGATCGTCAACGACGTGAAGGAGCTGCTCGACGTCATCAGCAGCACGCAGCAGGAATATCAATCGCCGGTGCTCGTCGAGGAATTCATCGACGGCAGAGAGTTCTACGTCGGCGTCATCGGCAACAGCAAGGTCGAGGCGCTGCCGAT
>DASXYR010000384.1:0-2059 GCA_036502385.1 Gemmatimonadaceae bacterium | reverse complement strand
ACTCAGCACCGCGTACCCAGGCGTCGAGAGCTCGTCGGGATCCATTCTCCCGAACAATCCCGTCCCCGAGTTTCCAACCACTCGCCGGTGCACCTGCGACCGGAACTGCTGCGCGCTGAAGAGCACCAGTCCCAGGTATCGCCCACGCTCGGCGATGTCGAGCAGCATTTTCCTGACGTAGGTGTCTGGCCCATCACCCGGCGCGTACTTGTTGAGCTCGTCGACGAAGACGACGAGGTGCTTGACGCCGAGGTCCCGCCGCTCGAGGTGCTCGCGAAGCTTGGAGACGATGCGGGCGAAGATGAGATCCTGCGCATCTTCCTCGAGGTTGGCGACGTCCACCACGTACACCGTTCGGTCGCCAAAGCTCCCGAAGGGCAGGTCGCTGACGGCACCCGAATCGGTCACCAGCCCGGCGCACCGCGTGGAGATGTTCGACAGCCGGTTCCGAACCTTGCGGATGGTCGCGACGTGGTGCGTGCGCCAGCTCTCGCCGTTCTTTTTCTCCATCCCTTGCAGCACGTCGCGGAACCACGCGTCGAGATCCGCGAACGACTCGACCTTGTGATTCTTGAGCAGCACTCCGTCCGCCTGAAACTCCTTGCCGACGACGTTCTCGGTGATGAAATCGATCAGCGCGTCGGCCTTGGCGTCGACGTCGTCCTTGTTGAGGAGGACCTCCGCGAACTGAAGCACCTCGTGGAGTCCCCACGTGAGCGGAGTCACGTTGTCGAGCAGCGCTTCATTGTTGCGGAAGGTGTTGAGCGTCAGACCCTTCGCCGTGTAGGGCGCGAAGTACTGGACGTTCTCGAACGGCTTGGGCTCGACGCCGAGCTTCTCGTAGAGCACTTCGTCGCTCGCCTCGATCTTACCGGGTTGATCGAGGTAGCAGAGATCGGGTCCCTTGACGTTGAAGCAGACCGCGGCGATGGAGCCCTTGTCGTCGGGAAAGTGTCTGAAAAGGGAAGCGAGCAGCCACTCGACGGCGCTCGTCTTCGTTGCGAGTCCCGAAACTCCCGTGATGTTGAGGTGCGCCGCCTCGGGCCCCAGCAGAAAATCCGCGTCGAGATAGATGACGGCGTCGGTTCCACCGGCGCGGTATACGCCAACCGGGATTCCGGTGTTCGCGCCTTCCTTCAGATAGCCATCCATCCTCAGCGCCACCTGGACATCGTTTTCGTCGGCGAGGAAAACCTGACCCATCGGGACAGGTTGCAGGGGTTCTTCGGGAATCTGCCTCAGCACTGCCGCCGTATAGAGCCGGATCTCCGCCCTCTCCGTCGACGCAAACCCAGCCGTCGTCGGTGACCCATCGTGGCCGAGGACGTCGTGCATCGGCGTTATCAGGTCCGTGTAGCTGAAACCTTCGACGATGATTCCGTAGATGTGTGGGATCTGGCCGCCCATCGGCTGCGCGCCATCGACCCGCACGATCGTCCCGATTCCTACTGGTGAATCGATCGCCGTCCAGAAGTGAAACTCGTGCGGAGTGTTGGGCTTTCGCTCTGTCGCGACGACCCGTCCCAGTGCTTCGCTCATGATATCGCTCGCAGAAATTCTTCGCAGTCGCGGACGCCGTACGCCATCTTGTCCCACCGTCCATCGGGGAGTGAGAGCGGAGTCATCTCCGCCATCACCCATCTCGAGATCTCGTCGGCACGCTCGGACGCCCGATCGCACTCCGACATCTCGACGCGGACCAGCCCCCACAGCGCATCGTGTCCATCGGCCGGCCGCACGCGTAGATACCAGCTCAGCACCGAGCTTCGCGATCGCGGCGATACCCGAAAGACGGAAGAACGCTCGCCCTTCTCGAGCCCGAACACGACACCCAGCGCGTCACCCTCCGCGTAAAGGGCGCGATGACTCTTTATCACACCGACCGCGCGCGCCGACAAAGCGACTGCGGCGCTCCGGCTGATTCCGCCATCTATGTACAGCGGCGCCTCGCCACGCGTGCACCACGCCTCGGCCAGCCGATCCTCGAGTTGGTCCCGCTCCTGATCGACTGCACGCACCGCGCGCTCGAGCAGCACCGCGGGATGCCCGATGGGATACT
>DASXYR010000383.1:0-3451 GCA_036502385.1 Gemmatimonadaceae bacterium | reverse complement strand
GGTTGAGCCGATGGTGCAATGCCGACCGGGACTCCCTCGTACACCGCGGCTTCTTCGCGGAGAACCCCCGCCAAATCACCGAGTCCCTCGAGATGTTCCTCGGCGATCGAAGTCACGAGTGCGATGTCGGGACGCGCGATCTCGCGGAGGATAGCGACTTCGCCAGGAAGGCTCGTACCGAGCTCGATCACGGCAACATCGGTTTCCGGCGGCAGCGAGAGAAGCGTGATAGGAACACCGATGCGGTTGTTGAGATTCCCGGTCGTGGCGTGCACGGTGTAGGCTCGACCGAGCGACGCCTTCAACAGGTCCTTCGTACTCGTCTTCCCGTTACTGCCTGCGACGCCGATGATCGTCCTGCCCCAGGCGCGGCGCCAATAGCTTGCCAGCGCGCCGAGTGCGACTAGTGTGTCACGCACCTCGTAGATCGGAACGCCGAGAGTGGCAACCCTGGGGGCGTGCGCGACTATCAGAGCCGACGCACCGTCCCGCACCGCATCGCGGAGATAGTCGTGCCCGTCGAAGCGCTCTCCTTTAAGAGCCAGGAAGACGTCGCCCTTTCCGATCTTCCGCGTATCGGTGGTGATGCCGTGTACGTGCGCGGACCCACGCGGCAGCGATCCGGTGGACTGGGCGGCCAACGCGTCCGCTATTCTGTCGAGCGTCCAGAAACCTGTGCTCACGCTCGATTCCCCGTCATTTCTTTCACGATCTCTTTCTCGTCGAATGGATAAGAGGTTGTTCCACGAATCTGATAGGTCTCGTGACCCTTCCCGGCCAGCAGCACTATGTCGCCGTCCTTTGCGATGTCGAGCGCGCGCCGAATGGCCGCCGTCCGGTCGGTCACGCGCTCGTGCTTCTTGCCGCGCATGCCGACTTCGATGTCATCGATGATCGCGTCGGGGTCTTCGGTGCGCGGGTTGTCGCTCGTGACAATCGCGCAGTCAGCTCCCCGCGCGGCGATCTCACCCATGATCGGCCGCTTGCCCTTGTCGCGATCGCCACCGCAGCCGAAGACGACGATCAACTTCCCCCGGGTAAAAGCGCGCGCCGTGCGAAGCGTTCGTTCGAGCGCGTCGGGCGTGTGGGCATAGTCGCGGAGGACAGTCGGCTGCGTCGAGATGATCTCGAGTCTGCCCGCCACCTGAGGAACCGAGCTCAATTTCTCGGCGATCGCCGCCGGCAATTCTCCTCGCGCAAACGCAGCCGCTGCGGCTGCCAGTCCGTTCTCGACGTTCACATCCCCGATCAGCGGAAGCTTCACCGGAGCCGAGCCACGCGGCGTCTCGAGTGTCCACTCACTGCCACCGGGCATGTAGCGAACATTCCGCGCGCGAATGTCGGCCGGCGCACGCACGGCGAACGACAGCCGATTCGGCCACGGCTTGAGCGAAGCCCATTCGGGAGCATCGGCATTGGTCACCGCGGTCCCGTCTTTCTTCAGATACTCCATCAGGCGCGCCTTCGCTTGCAGGTAAGCCTCCATCGTTCCGTGATAATCAAGATGATCCCGCGTGAGATTCGTGAAGACCGCGACATCGAACTCGAGGCCGTCCACTCGTCTCTGCTCGAGACTGTGTGACGAGACCTCCATTGCGACGGTGCGCACAGCACGATCGGCCAATGCACGCAAAATCCTTTGCAGCTCAACAGGTCCCGGCGTGGTCAGCCCGCTTCCACCAGGCAATACTTCCCCCGCGCTTCCAATCAATACGCCGAGCGTCCCAATGGAAGCGCTCGACCCAGCGCCATCGTCGAAGAGATGGCGCATGATCGAAGTGCTGGTAGTCTTACCATTCGTTCCTGTGACGCCGAGCATCGTCAAATTGCGGGCCGGATTCGCGTAGCTGGTTGCGGCGGCAACAGCGGCGGCGCGCCGACCTTCCCTGACGACAAGCGACGGAAGTGTCGTTCGCGTCGAGTCTTCGACGATGGCGGCGATCGCGCCGCGCTCCCGGGCGGCATCGAGAAAATCGTGACCGTCGCTGTCCCAACCCCGCACGGCGACGAAGAGATTGCCCGGCTGAACTCGGCGGCTGTCATCGGCGATACCGGTTGCTGCTGCGGGAAGCTCGCCTTCTTCGCGTACGAGCAGTCCTCGCTCCGCGAGCGCGGATGCGATATCCGGGAGTCCGACGGTCATTCGTCTACGCGATTCAGCTGGACGATGGTTCCCGGCGTGGCAACGGTGCCAGCCACTGGCAGTGTCCCCCGGGTGGGCGCGTTGGCGATGCGGACTCTGAAGCCGGCGGCGTGCAGCGCGCGCACGGCTTCTCTGATCGATAGACCCTTCACCTCGGGCACAGTGCGTGGGGCGACCGCAATCGGGGCGGCCTTGGGCGAGCTTGGCAGCGCGACGAAGTACGAGGTCGTTCCCTCCCCCGACTCCTGAGAGCGTGCCGACAGATTTCCGCTCGGGTCGAAGTCCGCAGGATTGACGTCCTCCGTCGGTTCAGGCGCCTTGGCAACCGCGGTCTTCTCCGCCGCCGCCAGATCCTCGCGATTGAGCGCCGCATCGCGCGCCGCGAGCGCGGCTCTCAGAACAATGCGAGTCACAGGTGCGGCGATGTCTCCACCGGCGTAGTGGCTTCCCGTTGGGCTATCGAGCTTCACCAATACGACGTACTGCGGGTCCTTTCCCGGAAAAAGTCCGACAAAGGACGCCGTGTAATTCCCCTTCGTGTAACCGGCATTCTGAGTGGTGCGTCGGGCGGTCCCGCTCTTTCCCGCGACGTCGAACGTCTGGAGATCTGCTTTGGTCGCCGTCCCTTCCTGGACTACGGCTAGAAGCATCTCCTGCACGGTCCGCGCGACCTCGCCGGACATCACCCTTCTCACCGGCGTCGGCTCCGCGCGATAGAGAACCGTTCCGTCGAGCGAGCGCACCTCTTTCACCAGGTGCGGCTCCAGGAGCTCACCACCGTTGGCGATCGCGGAATACGCGGTCACGAGCTGCAGCGGCGTAACCGCTATCTCGTATCCCATAAGAATCGATGCAGCGGTCTGCTTCGACCACGCCTTCGGCTCACGCAGTATTCCGGGAGATTCAGCTGGAAGCGGCACGCCGAGCGCCATCCCGAATCCAAGATCACGGAAGGTCTCATACTTCTGCCGCGGCGTAAGCCGAAGTCCGAACTCCACAATACCGATGTTGCTGGAGAACCGGATGACATCCGCGAGTGAAAGCTGCGCGGCCTTGTGCATGTCCTTGATTGTGCGCCCATCGATGTCGAGGGAGCCATTGTGCGTATCGACCATGTCAGTGGGCTTCGCGCGCCCGCGCTCGAGGAGCGACGCAGCAACGAAAGGCTTGAGAGTCGAGCCGGGCTCGAACGGCTCCGTGACCGCGGTGTTCGAGAACGAAGTGTGGCCCACGCGGTTGCTCGCAAGTGCGAGAATCTCACCCGTGTGAGGATTCATGACCACGATGTCACCGCCGCTCGCGTGAAGA
>DASXYR010000382.1:0-1678 GCA_036502385.1 Gemmatimonadaceae bacterium | reverse complement strand
GCAGCAAATCTTGGCGAAGGTTACTCGCGCAGCTCCGGCAAGGATCGATCACGGTTTTTTGAATACGCCCTTGGCTCTGCCCGCGAAAGCATTAGTTGGTATCAGGGCGCGCGACCCGTCCTGGGCGATGTCGTAGGTGCTCGCCTCGACAACCTCGAGGAAATCAGGCGCCTCTTAATCGCGACAATCCCGCGCGAGCGCGCGACGGGCATCCGAACGAAAGGGTAGTTACCACCAAGCGAGCCTAATTCCCCGCCTCAGTCCGCAATCCTCAATTAGTCCTCGATGATCGATGCCCTTAGTCCTCGGCCCTCGATTAATCCTCGATGATCGATGCCCTTTAGCCCCCAATGCTGGCGAGGTGAATGAAATCGAGGCGCTTACAGGTTAGGCCAGTGGATTTTCACCGCCCAATCGGCGTGATGCGAAGCATGACCGCGCTATGCCCCGGCACCACCGTTTTATACCCGCGCGCAAAACGCCCGACGTCGGCGTGCCGCCAAAGATCGCGAACCGTCGCCGAGTCGCGGTGAATCCCCGCTCGCGCAAAAGAAACGTCGATCGAATCAGGAGTTGCAGCGCGATTCAAAACGACGACCGCGCGCGATCCATTGCGCAACGGCTTCGACCATACCTGCCGCTCGGGCGGACCTGACGACACCAGGATTCCCTGCGCACCGAGCGAGTCCTGATCGACCGCGATCACCTCGGGGTTGGTGAGAATCTCCTTCGTCTCGGCTGACATGGTCCGCAGATCGTTGCCCGCGATGAGTGGCGCAGCCTGCATCGCCCAGAGACTCATGTGGGCGCGGTATTCGTCGGGCGTCATTCCGCCGTTGCCGATCTCGAGCATGTCGGGATCGTTCCACGCGCCGGGCCGAGCGACGGTGGCGTGTTGCGCGGACTGGTCGAGGTTGGACAGCATCGACGCCCAGTTGTCGCTGATGTCGTCGGTGGTTCGCCAGAGATTTCCCATCCGCGGCGCCCACTCCCACGGCTGGTTCGAGCCCCACTCACAGATGCTGAGGACGATCGCGCGGCCGGTGCGATCAAGAGCTCGGCGAAATTTCTCGTACTGCACGGGCGCGACGAGGCCGCTCGCGTTGCACCAATCTTCCTTGACGTAGTCGACGCCCCACGACGCGTACGTTTGCGCGTCGCGCTCCTCGAAACCGAGAGTGCCCGGCCGGCCCTGGCAGGTTTTGGTTCCGGCGTCGGTGTAGATGCCGAACTCGAGACCCTTCGAGTGGACGTAATCGGCGAGCGCCTTGATTCCGTGGGGAAAGCGCTGCGGGTCGGCGACGATCGTGCCGGACGCATCGCGACTGACCTGCCAGCAATCGTCGATGACGACGAAGTGGTATCCGGCGGCGCGCATCCCGCTCGAGACCATGGCGTCGGCGGTCTCCCTGATCAGCGATTCGTTGACGTCGCAGCCGAAGTGATTCCAGCTGTTCCAGCCCATTGGCGGCGTGAGCGCGACTCGGCCGGGCGCGACCGGACGTGCTGCGGTGCTCACTCCAAGCAGCACGAGGATTAGACAGACCGTACTCACGAGGGTGAAAGCTGTTGAGCGGCGGATTCGGGACGACATTTTTCTCCCCGTTGGACTTGAGGGCGAGTGCGGATATTCCCGAACATATGAAGACCGTGGGGGCTTGGCCAGCAATCACGATGA
>DASXYR010000381.1:0-4766 GCA_036502385.1 Gemmatimonadaceae bacterium | reverse complement strand
TTCCATCCTCTCCCGTCCGTCCTGCCGAAATAGCGTGCCTGCGACTAGAACATCACTCCGAAGGTGATCGGAATGAACTTCGCCGATCCATTGTCGAACTGCACCTGGTTGTAACGGGCCTCGAGGAAGGTATCGAAGCCGCTAAGCGGCATCGAGATCCCGCCGCCGATGTTCCAGCCGAAGTGATTCTCCGAGGCGCTCCCAGCGCCGGTGAAGTCGACCGTGGCGTGATACCAGCCCGCTCCCCCGATCGCGTAAGGTGACACGCCCGTCGACGGGAATTTGTAGACGAGATTACCGGTCACGCTCGTAAAATTGAGGTTCGCTCCGCCGCCCTTGGCGCCAAAGCTGTTGTACGCGGCGTCTATCCGGACGCCGAGCGGAATCAGCGCTGGGGTGAACCCAACGGTGCCGGTGACATTGAACCCGGTGTTAAAACCGTCCGATACGTCGCTCGTCGGGAGCGCTGCGCCGGCGGCAATTCCAAACTGAACGGGCTTTGCTACCGTGGACACCTGGGCGCGTGACTCGGAAGACAGCGAGACAAGCGCGATCCCGACCAGGGCTGCCGCAATGATTGATGGCTTCAAATCAACTCCTTACATGTGGACGCATCCGGTAAGGCCGCGGGAGTGGGCCGTCGTTCAGACGCAAGTTCCGTTTTCGCACAGGGACCACGCGTCTGGCGCGATCCACGATGCGTCACTCGGACGAACTACTGTCCGCCGGCGTCACAGGGTTTGGCTTCGGTGCGGGCTTGGCGACGCGCCGCGGCGGACGGCGAGCGGCTGTCACCGGCTTGTTCTTTATCAGGTACGCCGGATTGATTCGCTCGAGCTTGTAATTCCGCGCCGTGTCGAGTGCCGCACGGCACGTATCGCGCTTTTTCGCGAGCAGCGAGTCCCTCACTGTCCCAAGCGCAGCAGCCGCTTCGTCATGATAGCTCACCACGAGCGATGACTCGGCTCGAAGAAACGGAATTCCGCAAACTTCTTCGACCGGATAGTTGCGGCCAATGAGCGAAAGGACCCGGGCCGGCGAGTGTGGAAGCGCGGTTGCCAGTGCGATCGCGAGGCTCGCCTCCGCGGACGCCGACGGCGGAGTGACCTTGGCTGCAACGTCCAGCCAGAGACTGTCTCCTGTAGCGACGCCGCTCATGACGGAGCGACCAAATGATTCGTCCGTGTCGATCCGCTTCGAGACAGCGCTTCCCCCGCGAAGCTTGATCTCGGATAGCACGAATTCCGCACTTCCCATGGGTGTCCATGCGCTGTCCTTGCAGCCACCGAGAGCAATCAGGGTGAGCGCCAGAGCCAGACGGGCCGTGCGCAATTTCTCTATGCGGCCACTCCGAACCGCATCACTTGCCGCACACTGCGCGCACCCGCGCGGTGTCACTGGGCATCCAGATGGCAATCGCCTTTCCCTTTCTGTCGGCGTCTTTGCCACCGAGTGCCGCGCCGATGACTTTCACGGTCGCATGCGACGCGCTGAGATCGCTCAGAATCAACCCGTTCGCTCCCGCTTCAGCTGCCTTGCCCCGCATTGCCTTCAGGAGCTCTCCATTGCCCACGTATGCGGAATTCCCTTCGGCCGTGATCAGCGCTACTTCATAGTAGTCGTAGGGCACGAGGTGGCTATCCCCATAGACGGGAACCGCCTCCAGGCACGTCGGAGAAAGCGCGATTACCGGGTTGGTCGACGCGATGTGTGCGCGGGAGTGGCAGCCGCCGGTAATCGTCATCCCGATCACCAACGCAGCCGACATAAGTGCGAGCTTCATCCAAATCCCTGCCTGGAGTTCAAAGTGTTGTGGTGTGTGGTTCGTCGGGTTGAACGTTGCAAGCGCGGGGCCTTGAGAGAACCTGCATCGGTTCACCTCGCGGGATGGCCCGAAAGTCGCCACGGGGAGAAGTTGCCACTGGATTGAATTGCACGACGCGGCAGGCCATACCGAAAGTATCCACCACACGTCACGAGAGAGAGCTCCGCTTTGCGTCTCAGTCTCCCAGATGTAGCACAGCGGCGTCTCCTTGCGCTGGTTCCGCTAGTCCTTGTGATCCTTATCGGCGCGCTCACGTTCGATCGGGCGCGCAGCGTCGTTGCCGAGGTGCAAGGCGCCGAGCGCGGCCACGAGATTCTCGAGGCATCGGGGTCACTCCTCACGCGGGCGATAGACGCGGAGACGGGACAGCGGGCGTATCTGCTCACGGGCGACGAGACGTTCCTCGAGCCGTACCGTGGGGCGCGCACTGACATCGAGCGGTCATTGCGTGCGCTTCGGACTCTCGTTCAGGGCGACCCTTCCCAGGAGACCCGGCTCGACGCAATAGAGGCGCTCACCAGCCAGCGATTCGCGCTGCTCGACTCCTCCATCGTCCAGCGTCGCAATGGGAATCTCAGAGTGGCCTCGAACTCGGTTGCCCAGCTACTCGGCAAGGAGAAAATGGACCGGTTGCGGGGTGCAGTCTCCGCATTCCAGTCCTACGAGAGGTCGCTTCTTGCCGAGCGGCGCGCCGCCGAACAGAAGAGCGTTTCCAACGCGGGCATCCTGATCGTCGTGGCGGCTCTGGTCGCACTGCTCCTGAGCTTCCTCATCAATCTCAGGTTCTCTCGCGCGATCGAAGAGCGGGAACGCACGAACGCCGAGCTCAGGGAGGTGAACGAGGATCTGAAGCAACAGTCGACAGAGCTCGAGATGCAGGCAGTGGAGATGGAATCCCAGGCCGCCGAGCTCGAGGTGACGAGCGAAGATCTCAAATCGACGAATGATGCGCTCGCCAAAACCACTCTTGCTGCGGAGCTGTCGCGAGACGAGGCCGAGCGAGCGCGCTTGCAGCTGGAACAGGTGCTGGAAAATCTCCCCGACTCGGTCAACGTCTTCGATGGCGAGTGGAGATGGACATACGTCAATCCTGAGGGCGCGCGCCGGCTCAAGGAGCTTGGCATTGACGCCGAGAACGTGTCGGGAAGGAATCTCTGGGAGACGCTTCCGTTGCTCAAGGGCACGCGGTTCGAGAGCGAGCTACTCCGCGCCCGGAAAGAGGGCAAGGTACTCGAGTACGAGGAGTACGCTCCCGCGCTCGACATGTGGGTCGAGAACAGCCTCGTGCCCGCGAGCGGTTTACTGTTGAGTTTCTCGCGCGATATCACCCGGAGAAAGCGGGAGGAACAGGGCGCGAAACTCCTCAGCGAAGCGAGCCGCGTGCTCGCGTCAACGCTCGAGTACGAAAAAACACTCGAAAGCGTGGCCCGTCTGGCGGTCGGCGATTTGGCGGACTGGTGCGGCGTCGATCTCGTCGACGAGGATGGAAAGATTCGGCAGGTGGTCGTCTCGCACGTTGATCCCGCAAAGATCAGGTGGGCGAAGGAGCTGAACATTCTCTATCCGCCCGATCACAGTGGGCCGACGGGTGTGGGGAACGTGATCAGAACCGGGCAGCCCGAGATGTATCCGGAGATATCCGACGAGATGCTCGTTGCCGGTGCGCTCGATGCGAATCACCTGAAGCTTCTGCGCGAGCTCGAGTTCAGATCGGCGCTCATCGTTCCGATGATTGCCCGGGGCCGCACGTTGGGAGCGCTCTCGCTGATCAGTACGGGCACCGGTCGACGCTACGGCGAAGCTGACCTTGCCCTGGCAATGGAGCTCGCGACGAGAGCGGGACTCGCAATCGATAACTCCCAGCTATACCGAGGCGCCCTGACAGCAAGTGAAGCCAAATCGACGTTCCTCGCGACAATGAGTCACGAATTGCGGACGCCGCTGAATGCCATCATTGGCTATCAATCGCTCCTCAAGGAGGGGATCGAAGGCCAGCTGAATGACGGACAGCTTTCCCAGTTGAACCGCATCCGTGCGAGCGCCGACCATCTGCTCGGGCTCATCGACGAGGTGCTGACCTTCAGCCGCGTGGAGGCGGGAAAGGAAATAGTGCAGCGCGAGGAGGTGGATCTCCACGGCATCGTGAAAGCGGCGGTCGCCATGGTCACGCCGCTCGCCGAATCCAAGGGCCTTGGCCTTCGTGCCGAGGGCGATGACGCTCGGCTGTTCACAGATCCCGGCAAGGTGCGCCAGATCCTTCTCAATCTTCTCTCAAACGCGATCAAGTTCAGCGATGGCGGCGAAGTCGTGGTCCGGTCACGCGTCGCAGGGGAAACGGTAGAAGTCTCGATCATCGACGATGGAATCGGGATCGCTCAGGAGAACATCGAGAGGATATTCGATCCGTTCTGGCAGGTGGAGCAGCGCTCCACCCGCAAGGTCGGCGGGACCGGGCTCGGTCTGAGCGTGAGCCGAAGTCTCGCAAGGTTGATCGGGGGCGAGATTGCAGTCGAGTCCAAATTCGGGAAGGGGAGCACGTTCACGCTGACGCTCCCGGTTCGCCAGGGCTGACGAGACCCGATCGCTATCTGGGCGTTGACGTCGGAAGCGTCTGGCGCGCGGCGTCGCGCTGTTCGGAAAGGAGGCGAGTCGTGAATCTCTGTCCTTCCGAGATGCGCTCGACCTCGAGCGCGATCGCATCGACGGCCTGATTCAACTGTCCGATTTGGTGCGAGAGATCGCTCGGGATCTGCGATCCGGCGCCGCGCCGATCCATCCGTCGCCCGAACGCGCGCGCTAATGGAAGTCCGATGATGATTGCGGCCATCGTAAGGAAAAAAGCGATCGAGATGTCCACGACCTGCTGGGGAATGACGTCGCGGGCGAGGCCGGCAGGCACGCCGATCACAGTTTGAGTTCCATCGCTGTTGCGCACTGTGAT
>DASXYR010000380.1:0-1853 GCA_036502385.1 Gemmatimonadaceae bacterium | reverse complement strand
GTCTTGCATACGATCATCGAGAATCCGAAAGAGATCGATGCCGTGCGGTCGCGTGCGATCTTCTCGCTATCGCACGGCGACAGCATTCCGGCTGCCGAGTTCGCGTATTTGCGCGGCATCTACCCGCGGCTCGCGTCGACGCGGCTCAAGGACGCGATCCTCATGGGAATGGCCGATGAGAATTCCGGGAGCGATGGGTGGCTCCTCGAGAAGGCGCGTGATCAATCCGAGTCGATGGAGTCGCGGAAGAAAGCACTCTTCTGGGCTGGGCAGCGAAAAAGTACGTCGACGAAGGATATCGCCGAGTTCTACCGCACGACGTCCGAAGCGGAGCTGCGTGAGCACGCCATCTTCGTGCTCTCACAGCGCGACGACAAAGCGGCGCTGAACGAGCTGCTGCGGATTGCGCGCGACGACAGCGACAAGCGCATGCGCGGCAAGGCGCTGTTCTGGCTCGCGCAGAAGGACGATCCTCGCGTGGCGAAACTGATCAGCGATCGCGTGTCCCGTTAGCAGGACACGCAATCGCCGATCGTCGAGCGTCAGGGCTTGGTGACGGTGAGGCCGCTGACCAATCCGTCGGTGTTGTGGGCGAACCGAATTCCGTAGACGCCGTCGGTGGACTTGAGCTTTCCGGCGGAGACGAGATCGGCCTTCTTGTAGGTCCCGACGACGGCCCCGTTAATGGAGCAGGTGACGTCATTTCCCTTGACGGACACTGCGATGTCCTGCGTCACGGGTGACCCGGGAGCCGCAGCTTTGTGAACGGCGGCGTTCGCTTCGCCGTGACCACCATTCAACTGGAACGGGGCAGGTCCGAAGCCGCGGACGATGAAGTTTCCATTTCCGTAGGCGGCGCAGTAGAGGTAGCTCTGATTGGCGGTCCCCATGTCATTGCCGGCGATGAAGATTCCATACGGATGCGGGTGGTCGTTGACGTTCATGTACTTGGGTTCGGTGAACGTCGCCTTGACGGTATAATCGCCACTGGCGGTGTTGGCAGGATTCCAGTACGCGACCGCGGGGCCGGTCGTGACGTGAATGGCGCTTCCCTCGGTGGCGATTTTCGCGTTGGCGAGAACCTGCCCACGCTTCGCTTCGCCGGGGTCTATCTGACCGGTCCAGCCCGGAACCGACACTCCGCCACCAGCAACCTGGCGCGATGTCTCAACCTGTGCTTTGCTGTTGCACGCGAGTACGACGAGCGCGGCAACCGGGAATAGTGAAGTGTAGACGCGACGCATAGAGATACCTCGAATCCTGTAGAGAGACAGCGAAAATATATCCCGGTGCGCGGGTGGGCGCGTAGGTGGCAAGACCTCAAACTTCAGCCCGGGTTCTTTCCCGCCGAATCCGAGTGCCGTCGATCGCCGACGTCTGCGTCGAACTGCCTCCACACACGCTCGATGTCGTTCGGCGACACATGCACTGGAGCGCCTGAGAGAATGCCCGTGACGTTTCTGAATGCGCGGCCCAGCTGCATGCCGTTCTTGTCGATCGTAAACTCGCGAATCGCCTTGTCATGCCACGAGCCGCGCATCTTGAGCACCGTGAGTCCGCGCTTCATGTCGCCGAACATCTCGACGTAGCGGAGCAGGATGATCGAATCGGTCAGCGTCGAGATATGCGACTCGGTGATCGAGTCTCCCCCCATCAGGCTGCCGGTGGTAGATGTGAATACGCCGGTGATCTCCTGGTGCTTGATGAACGACGTCAGGCCGATCACGAACTCGCGAAAGGCTTTTACCGTACCCACGTTCTCGAGCGCCGACAGACTGTCGAGGGCCATTCGCTGCGGCTTGAACTCGTTGATGATCCCCTGAATGGTTACCAGCCAGTCCTCGAGGCCGGAC